>DASQUV010000022.1:0-24490 GCA_035641095.1 Nitrososphaeraceae archaeon | reverse complement strand
ATAATGTCGCCGCAATTATTGCCTCGACAATACTAATACTTGTAGTCGCAGTTTCTTTCTTCGTACAGACTAATTTTCCTAACCCTATCGCACAGCAGATCAGAGAGCAGATACAGTTCTTTGATAGGGATGGGAGAGATTTCGAGTAGATCGCACTTGATATGACTCTTCCCAATAGCCCTACATATGCCTATTCAGGGACCGCATAGGTGATTAACTGCTGATTACATTTTCGGTTTTTTTCTATGGTGAACACGTTGGATCAAATTTAAAAGTCCTGAATTATCCTCAGTTATACTATGGAAGAAGAAACTCGCCCAATTCCTTACAGGTGCCGATGAGCTACATGTGAGTTCCCAGACTGGCTTCTATTCGTCCTCTTGGTAACTGCATATATTTCAAGTATACATTGTGAGATGTGCACGAGAATCTCGTGTCCAATTTTGGTATTTAAAAATGTCCAAAATTTCGGAAGGTTATTGGCTGACAAATGCAAAGAGATTTTTCTGGTAAACATCTGTTCTTCTGTTCTTTAGTAGTGGTAGCTTTTCTCTCACTTTTATAATGTCCGATTTCTCCAATTCCACCACTTCCATCCCTTCCTTATTACCCATATCTAATAAGACAGTCCCAAAGGGATCTACTACCATACTTCTACCAGTATATATATTTCCTATCTGATCTGGTGCGATTACATAGATGCCATTCTCAATCGCTCTGGCCTTTATGAAAGTCTGCCAGTGTTCTTCCTTCATAATCCCATGGACCCATGCTGAAGGGATTACTAGAAGTTCTGCCCCCAACACGCTCAATATCCTAGATACTTCAGGGAAGCGAATGTCGTAGCAGATCATGAGGCCTATTTTTGCAGCTTCAAAGCGAAAAGGTTTCTCAATGCTACTTCCGGCAAGAAATTTATCCGATTCTCTGAAACCCAGTGCGTCATAGAGATGAATTTTTCTGTAACGAGCTATGATAATCCCATCCTTTCTGATTGCAACTGCAGAATCAAAGACCTTGTTATTGGCTCGAGTCTTTTCATAGATCGTACTTATAATATCTATTTTATTCTCTTTTGCGCATCGGCTCAATGACTTTACAAAATTACCAGTATTTACTGCTTCGGAGATACCGCTTAATTCAATGGGTTTTTGATACGATGGAGAAAAGCCCATTTGAAATTCCGGAAAACAAACGATCTGTGCATTTTTATATCGAGCTTCCTTAATGTAGTCTTTTGATTGTGCCAGGTTCTTTTTCTTGTCTGTATCTGACTTCATTTGCACAACTGCTATTCGACACAATTCGCTCATATTGTCTTATGAGCTAAATGATCCCTATTAGATAAAAAATTATCTGAAAATGTTATCCTCAGTGAATTAGGATAAAAAAATAATCGATATCCCTGATCTTATGCTTAATTCTACATTCAGTTCCGTTGATTACATAGACAATTCACTTTACCTTAAGACACGAAAAAAGCCCGAAGGATAAGAGTTTAGATCCATGAATTCAAAAGGCTAAAAAAATACTTCCACAAAAGACTAATATGCTACTATTTAATTAGGTGACATTGGGTAGTATTTACCTTGCGATAATCCAATTGCTATATTATCGACTTTTGAACTGTTTTACTTCATTATCTTCATTGGGCCCAATTATTGCATGAATAGTTGTCTGCTTCAAGGGCCATTATTACGTGTCGTGATGCGTTGTTAGACAAAAACCAATAGCCTTCATAGCAGGCAAATTGTGAAGGAAATAATTTTGGCAGAACGCTTTATGTAACTACGGATGTAAGACATAAATTCTAACTAATATAACCTGCTTGGAGGTCCTCAACCGTATATTGGTACATTGATTTGGGATCGGGTGCTCTAGACGAGGGTTCGGCTCACCAATAAATCTAATAATGAGAGCAGAGTATTCTGGATTGCATAACTAGAAATGAGCGAGCTTGCCTTAATATCTCATACGGATCTTGACTTGTCAGCAGCAAGTAAAATTGATCGCGATGACGAACGAGCTACTATTAAGTATGTGAAGCATTTTTCTACCTGCAATTTTGATGCTAGAACTATGTTTTTGATACACTTAGGTCACTGGTTTGATCAAATATCGGATTCTAGCAATATAAAATGCCCTCGCCCATCAGATAGAAGAAAAGTAATATCTGAAAAGAGAAAATTCCGTTTAGTGAATGGTATTGACAGAAATTCTATTGGACGACTTTTCAATGGTGAATTGTTGAGGTTTGAGCTCCACAAATCCTTCTAAATCTGATCGTTCAATTTCGCCGCATGGAAACCGCTCGCTTTCTTATAATTGGATATTTGCAATTGGAATTGCGATGATCCTATTGGGAGTAATATTATTTTCATTAAGGGCAGCTCTAATTAGCCTTGTGATTATGATCATAGGAGTATCTCTTTTTACAGCCTGGCTTTACCTAAGGACAAGGTTAAAAGAATCAAGGGATCATCACGACACAGGCGGTTTGCCTAGTAGGCAAGTTCAGGCAGAATTGAACGAGAAATGCATTTGTGCTATATGTAAGCATAAGGTATCAAGAACTTGTCTTGATGAAAATTGTGCATGTTGCATTCTGATGAAAGACGACAATGTGATAGGGCATTCTAATAATCCGTTGCGATGAGATAAATTTGTGACTCACCGTCATAAAATTTTCAGATTCTATACTTTTTCACAGGAACAGTGATATAGAGGCGACAAATCGTTAATTGATAACCATAGGCCACCCTCTCGGCTCTTTGGTTGCCCTTTGCATAATCTGATGACCATCCCCCAACAGTGATCTCATCTACGATAATAAATCGAAACTAAAAGATGAAACCAATACGATCCTGGAACCAGATTTAAGCTCCTACAACATCAGTTACTCATCCCTGTACTTGACTATTCTAACATCTCCATCATTTGCCGTTAAAATAATACGATCAAATTCCAGTTCGCTTGGATTTGGAGAAGCAAACACAGATGTAAAGGGCCCAATGGTTCCAAGGTTCAGGGGAATTCCACTCTCCCCAAACTGAACCACTATATCGTTTAGCGAATCGAAATTATTATTACTGATTTTTGCTGTTACCGAACCAATCAATCCGCCTCGTTCTATTATTTCGATGGTTACCCCGACTCTAGGAATGAATACCGACAATACAACCACCGCTACAACGACAAAACCAACGATTATTCCAATCTTTGCAATTTTTATGTAATTTCTTCTCACTTTACCACGAAGACCATCTTCCTGAAATTTGTCTTCATCCCATCTATCATCCAATTGGAATGCACCTGAATTTATGAGCAGTTATCTGCATTCTTGTACTCTCTGGCAGGTTAACGCATTCTACCTTAAATAGGTACGGATACCAATAGAGAATTCGCGATCTTCGAAGCCTCAATAGGATTCATTCTTTTGGTTTAAATATTCAAGGTGAATTGAAATGAAAATACGAAACCCAAAGGGTTCCGTAATTGGTGTTCACTTTCTTAATTGAAAATTAACTTCAAACATAGTAATAATGTCTTTGATGTTTTCGTCTGCAGCAAAGCTACAGATCGTAATCCACTTTCTATTTTTTCCTACCATGATTTGACAAATTGCCTTAGGGTGATCAGGGATCACTTCTACTTCCACTTCATACCTGTGTCTGAATTTCTCTTCCAAGGTGGCCGAAATTCCCCTAGGGGCTTTGATTTTGACTTTACGCATTTCCTTAAATACCTGACAAGTATGGACGTGATAATTCTTTCGCTAACAAAGTCTTCAGATCAGACTATTTCATATAGTGAATGGAAAAGCAATTACGTCGAACCAGAACGCCGAGTCTCATTTCTTTGATCGTTCAAGTAGACCTATTATAGTACGCAAGTTATCCTGGATCTCCTGTATTGTACTACATTGATAATCCATTCTGCTCTCGAGGTCTATTAGCTTATTTATTACAACGAGTAGGCTACTTATCGGATCATCGAATTCAGTCCGGGGGTTACCAATGGCCATTGAGGTATCCTTCTCATCCATCAGAGCAAAACGTGATTCATTTATCCAGATATCTATACTTTACGACCATCTGTGGGTCCTAGACGATTGCCAAGTATGGACTTCAATATTCTATGATAACAAGAACTGTTAGTTTGGGCTTGTTAACGGGGTTGAATTAGCTGACTGATACATTTGATACGCAATATTTTGATTGAATATTCTCAAACACGGGTGCGTACCATTCAGACTCGCGTTCCACTATGAATCCCGTTGGCTTGATAGTTGAATTAAATCAATTAGCCCCCAAACTTTCATGAGCGGAAATAGGTCGAGCAGTTTCCTTCCACATTCTTAATATTTCTAGGAATTGAATAGAGGTGGGGAAGGGATTCGAACCCTTATAGATTCGCTTACTACATTCAATTCTGCAGGCGAACGCATAGCCGCTCTGCCACCCCACCAATCATGTCTTGCAAGTTGATAATCAGGCAAGATCGTATTAGAATTCAACGATTATTTAAATTGAATCCTATTATTTCCTTACGGCCCAATAATGAACTCGAGAATAGCAACTCAGTAGGGTCAAATTCTGGTTATTTTCAAATTACCAAGCGACTAGAACTAAACTGATCAACGCAACAGTTTCGTTCGATGTTGAAGATCATACTTCTATCATGTCGTTTTCGGTAGTTTTCTTCGTATGGCATTGCCAGCACAATAATTGCATATTTCCAATGTCTAAGACCGGTCCCCCTTTAGATATAGGAATGATATGGTCTATTGTAAGCAATGCAATAGGAAAATATTTACCACAACCAAATGTAGGATGTTTGTTGGCCATGCCTTGGTTAGTGGCGAGGATATGCCCAGCATTACACCTAGATCCATATTTTTTTGCTAGTATAGTCTTATAGTTCTGTCGCATAGACGGGGACATCTGGTACCAAGAATCTCCACTTTTTCCTGCAATATAGATTCGTTTTCGCACCATGATTTAACGGGTAGAATGAATATGTTATATGCATAAATAAAATGTTTGTTTCCCTCGACCTGTGGTTAGATACAATCAACGGGAAAAGGGTAAGTTGTAAATTTTAGGCTTCCATAAGGCTAATTATTATCCTATTTAACATGATTTATCACGCTATCTGCTTGACTTCAGGCGATTAAGGCATTACTTAACAATAATTTCACATTGGCCAGAAAGTATGGCACCGTATATTAACTGATTTCGTTATCTGTCATATTGTACCCCTTTCATGTGGTGTTCCCTTTCAAGTAACTGGCCAATCGTAAGTCTCTTATCTAGATACGTTCATTGTTAGTCAATTTATTATCTGATCTTAACTCTGCGCCTTCAAGGCATCATTCATTACCCTTTAGTTACCCAGAAGCTCACTTTGGCATATTCCATCACTAATAATATATCCTTTCCTAGTATATCAAGAGAAGAATGCGAGTGATTTACTCGCGTATATGCCTGTTATATTACAGTATTATCTAGTGAAAAATTGTGTGATCACGATTTATCCAGCGCTCACCGGCTACGAATAATATGCAAAAGCAACGGTTTTAAATTTAAACGGAGAGACGCCACCTAAATGATCTCTCCTACCCTGACTCAGACTGACAATTTCATCTGGCTCAACCAAGCGTTAAACGTACAGAGGCGATTAAGTAGCAAAGGACCGAAATGCTCTGAAATGCTCTGAAATTACCATTTACTATAACTTATTAGATACTTGTGTTTAGGGCATTTCTACTTGTGTCATTTAGAACCCCTAAATTGGCTCCTCCGGTTGGATAGAGTCGACAAAAACGCCATTTTCATGTTCATCAATTTTGTACAATCTCAAATTGCCTGACTTTCGCCAGTTTGGGCTCTGTTCCAACCAGCTATCTTCCTTTTTCCAGGATTTCATATTTTCTAACTCACCAGTGAAAATATTATACTCGTATCCATGCATATAGCATACTATATTATTCCCACTGAAATGTCCTTTCGATAATGAGGCTCCTCTGTGAGGACAAGAATTGCTGCACGCAAATACCCTCCCATTTCTTCTTCCTACAATGATATCCTTATTGTTAATTGTGAAAACTTTCAACGAATTATCCTTTATATCATCACTATTGCAGATTCTCCTCATCTTTGGAATCTTAAGGTTACCGATCGAGATGCTATAAATCTATTTGCTAAATTATCCTTCATATTTATCAGGAATCATTATTGTAAAGATGTTATAGCTTCATCGCTTCATCGTCGATTATTATCATATATTATCACGACCTTGATCAGCCATAATATGCGGTCTGAAAGCTATGGCCTCAGTTGGCTATTCAGAATATCTGAGTAAGTATGAAGATTTTTATATCTATGATGGGTAATATTAGAATATATTTTGCCATCAGAAATAGTTACTCCTGTGAAAATTTCAGTTAAAAGTAAAAATAGTTTAGTCGAACAAGCACTCCAAACCATCTCTCGAAGCGGAGAGAATGGAATATTCCAAACTGAACTTTGTAAGACCTTTTCTCTGGACAGCCGCGATGGATCAAGGCTTGTCGGGAACCTGGAAAAACAGGCCCTTATTTCTAGGGAAAAAATCCTTTACAACGGCAGATGGACTTACAAGTTGATAGTAAAGAAACCTGCCATGGCTGAAATTGAAAAAAGACAGGTAGAGATAAAAAGCGTTGAGGGAGCCCCCTGTTTCAGTTGTAATTATCAGCATTTATGTTCGTCTGAAGATGACATGAGTCAATATAGTCCAGCCAAGTGTACATGGATCGCAGAATGGGTACTCTCTAGTTTTAGCAGGACGTTGAATCAACAGCGTCATGTCGATTTATGAGCAAGATTTTGTGCAGGTCAGGACATTCCGCATATCGTATCAACACTCACTGAATTTATCCGCATCAGGATACATAGTCCGGTTACAGGCTCATAGTCAATGTGTGACTTGAAAGAGCTTTTTGGCCAGATCCTTTTTAACTTGAAAATTATCGAGTTAAAAAGGATAGAGTTCTCGTTCTAATAAGTTATGGAGAACTCTGTATTTCATCCGTAAAGGCTAATGGAATTGTAGCAAATCCAGACTCAATGTCTGCAGTCCCTTCGACTTCCCAATTTATGTCTGAGCTAGTAAGATTTCCAATATTGATTCGAGTAAGACTTGGATCGTTACGCGGTATTTCGAACTTTGACATTATTGTAGCCTCGCTTCCAGATAGAAGTTGTGGTCGTCCGTGGACAGGAATATCTACATAGTCAATGTGTCCGGGACCTAGAGACTCACCATTAGCGAAAAGAGTATAGTCTATTTTAGAAGTTGCCAAAGTCTTATCGGTAGGGTTAGCAACATTAAAAAATACATTAAGTGTAAGCAGGTTCGCTGTTTCTTCTTCTGGAGAGGGGTTCTCAATCTCAACCTTGTCGAGGTTAATCTTTACGGCATTGATATCAGGCGGAAGGGTAAGAGTCAAGATAAGCGGTGTAAGAATTATCGCTACAGCTATGGCAGCAACAACGCCAATAAGAACTGCTCTACGTCTTGTAAGAAACATCCTGGCATTTATGCTAATCAAAAGCGCATTAAAATCTTTTCTAAGACAATACGAATAATAGTATTAACGTCAATCTGCTTCATAATGGCGTTGGCAGATGTCTTAGTTTTTTGGGTGCATCTAACCTGTGCATCAATCTGGGTTGGTGGATCCTTATTCTTAGGGATAGTTTTGGCACCCATGTTAGGAACAATTGCCGAATCGCCAGCCGATCGACTTACCCTCATGCTCAGAATTGGAAGGAGATTCAATAGGATTGCATTACCAGCATTTATAATACTGATAATAACAGGAATTTACAATTCTCGCGCTCTTCTTTTGCAGCCAGACGTATTAGTAGATTCAGAATATGGCATTATCTTGCTTATCAAGATCATCTTTGTTATTGCTACTCTGATAATCTATGTTGTCCACATAAGGTCTATAGATCTCCAAACAGAAAGGAGGATTATGAGTGGAGACTCTATCTCTTATATTCAACCTGTTAGATCCAGAATTATTCTCCTAGGAAGGGTGATTGTGGGATTGTCATTGATAATCTTGTTCCTTGCGGCATTACTAAACAACAGCGGCTCCCTTACCTTGTGACAAATGGCTATCTCATATCAAGGGGATCAATAGAATATTAAATCAACGATTTAGCTAAGAGGGAATAGATATCTACTAAAAGTAACAAATGGCCGACCCTTTGCCCCAGGAATCAACGGCTTATTTTGGGAAGCTTTTGTGACAAGGGCAATTATCTATTTCCTATATAAAGTTCCCGTTTATAGAGACACTAAGGTGAGGCAATCTACAAGGCTTACCAATAGCGAAACCAAGTATATCATTACCATCTAAAGCGGAAGGCCAATCGGTGACATATACTTTTATAGTTATGTGGCATACAGGAATTTTGAAATTCATTTGAGGAGTTTAAACATTTTCTTGGGGAAGTCTGACGGTGTCAAAAACGCTAAAGACACTTATTCTACGGGTTTTGACGACGATCTCCCTTATGATTTGATCTCTCGGCCCTATTACGTAGATTCCGTTGTCCCAAACCTTGACCGATCCTCTTCGAATGATTTTGATTGTTAATAGCAGATCCAGGGATGATTAATATGCTATTGTTCCTACTAGATTGTTCTTAAAACTAACGCCAACACTACTAACTCCTGGGTGTAATGTCTGAAATAATTTGTTCAATCTTATGTCGCAATGCCTCCTTGACCTGATTATTATCAATCATGTTGAGCGGTTCCTTACATGTGCTGCATTTGAAAAACTGCTCTACTGCAAGATCGAATTTGACATTCGAAC
Organism: Nitrososphaeraceae archaeon; assembly: GCA_035641095.1. Lineage (GTDB taxonomy): Archaea > Thermoproteota > Nitrososphaeria > Nitrososphaerales > Nitrososphaeraceae > TH5896. The sequence goes on along the minus strand of DASQUV010000022.1, from coordinate 15,615 downwards.
AATCATTGTTCCCACAATGGTAGAATTCTGAGGATTCTTCGTACTCAAGTCGCTTTTGTAACCTATCGAGGATTTTTTTCTTCTGATTATCGATAAAATTGTCTACTTGGTCTCTCTTAGCTCTCCATCTATATACGAACCATCCTTTTTTCTCGTCCTTTACACGGATGCCGGTGATTAGTGCCTTTCCAAACATATCATAGAGTACTTTTCGAATGATGTTAATTTTAAGACCAGTTGCTCCTGCAATTTCCTCGTCAGTTGCATCCTCCGAGTTTAAGAGGGCCCGTGCAACTTTTAGATATTCCTCACCTCCAATGAGGGCCGCAATCTTTACAAAAGAATCTCCACTATTATCCTGCTGCATCTACACTATTTCATCAATTTTTAGATATATAGTTACCGACAGTAACGATGAGTTAGATAGGCAATATACTGCCTAACAATTTGCATTTTTGTGATAAACAGATCTTACCAGTTCGTGTCTCATCGAATTCTTACTAATCTAAGACGATCCACTGCTACGATAATGCATGGCTCATTCTTTTGTCAAACTAGGCAGACAATTGGTTAAATCTTCTACTATATCTCTTATGATTGTTATAACGACTTTCTCCTCTTCCTCGATAGCGAGATTTGCTCATCTCATTGTTATACCTGCGTTGACCATAGTTATTTTCTCGTCTGTCTCGATAACCGTAAGTGGGCGTGTACGACCTACCCCTCGGATAAGTAGGGCGATGTTTCCTAGCTTCGTACTCGGGGACTTCGATGCCTAGTTCAAAATTCAGCTTGCGGATGGGTTGCTCGGTACGGTTTATAATTCTCTGAAAGTCTTCTACTCGTTCCACAGACACCAAAGAGACGGCCTTGCCAGTACCACCTGCTCGAGCTGTTCTTCCAATGCGGTGAAAATAAATCAATGGATCCTCGGGGACATCATAATTTACTACATGACTAATCGCAGGTATATCGATGCCTCGGGCTGCTATGTCAGTGGCAACAAGTATATCTTCCTTTGCAGTCTTAAATCTATACATCGCCACTTCTCGTTGCTTCTGTGATAAATCTCCGTGGATAGAGATGGCTTTAAAGCCTGCATATTTCAGATCATTCGCTAATCTATGAGTCCGTTGTTTAGTAGCAGCAAATACGATCATTTGTTTCTTACTTTCATTTTTGATTAACTCACACAGATGCTTAAATTTCTGCCTTTCATGAGTCACTAGATATGACTGATCGATCGTATCGAGGCTGATTTCCTCTTCGTTAAGTAGAACTTGCTTAGGATTAGTCATATATTCATCGGCAAGGCGAAGTATTTCAGGAGGCATTGTAGCAGAGAAGAGACAGGTTTGGCGCTTCTCGCTAATGTAGAAAAGAATGAACCGGATGTCGTCAATGAAACCCATATCCAGCATTCTGTCGGCCTCGTCAAGTACGACGTGACTTACCATGTCCAGCTCTATGGTTCCTCTCTTCAAATGGTCAATGAGTCTGCCAGGAGTAGCAACAACTACCTGAACTCCTCTTTCCAATCTTGATTGTTGCTGACCGATACTTACCCCTCCAAAAATCGATACTACACGAAGTGAAGTATACTTCGAATACCTTTTAATTTCGTGGGTGACCTGAATCGCGAGTTCCCTTGTTGGTACCAATATTAAAAATTGTACCGGACCGTTACTTTTGAGACGTGATAACACAGGCAAGCAAAAAGCTGCCGTCTTACCCGTTCCAGTGTGTGCCTGACCAATTACATCATGCCCTTGTAAAATAAACGGTATTGATGCCTCTTGAATAGGAAATGGTCTGGTGAAGCCTATTTCTTCCAATGCCCTAGTTAAATCTGGGCTTATTCCTAATTCTTCAAATGAAGATTTCAATATTTTTTCACTTAATGTTTTTCTGCACAAATGCACGGAAGAAATGATAAGTAGTATTCCGATACTTGACAGATCTGCCGCTGCTTTTGATGTCTTATCTTAGAAAAGACAGAAATATAAGGGATACGGAAGCTATGAGTAACGAGTCAGGGGTATTGATAGTGGCTCTTCAATCAAGTTTTAAAGCGAGATACAAGTTTTTTATATTTAGACCCGTTAATACTTATTTATGCTAAGCGAAAAGCCCAAAAAGGACTACCAAGACAAGAGGCTTCGCGGATCGGGTGGATACGTACTAGCCAAAATCACAGAAGAGGAACAAAGAAAGGGGAACCTAGGAGGGCCCGAGCTTTTCCTAGCAGGTGTGGGTAGACTGGATGAAAATAGGCTTTTGAGGCATTATTGTAACCGATGCGAAGAGGAATTTGATGGTCCTCCCTCTATTGTCTACGACAACCCAAATGAGGATCTAGGGGAAGGGGTGGTCTTAGAAGAGAAAGGTGAATACAAATGCAAGAAATGCAAGAACACGATTGCGCAGTATCGTAAGTTTAGAACTCCTCAGGATAAAAAGTCGGTACAAGACGATTTATCCTCTGTCAGTCATCAGGAGGCGAGTCAGCAGGTTTCCTCGGCGAAGCCTGAGGAAACTTCGGGAGCTTTTGAAAATTCTGCACCTAGCCCAGTACATGAAGTGCATAATGCCTTAGTAAATGGTGATTTTCTTCCAATACATTCACTAATCGAAATGCCAGCCTATGACTCAGAAGCAATGCTACTTGGAAATATAAAGGAAATTGGCCTTCGAAGGCTAAAGAATGGAAGAGTCGATGTAAGCATCATAGTAAACAATCAATTGAGGGATAAAGAGGCCAAAGCTTCTGAAATCCTGTGGTCAAAGATCTCTAAAATTGGTGACATTGTACTTATCAACGAGAATCGGTCTAATGATGAACCCGACTCTCATGATGGCTCTACGACGCTCGGGAAATGTAAGGCATGCGGCTACACAAATGAAGAAGGCTCGAAGTTTTGTGAAGAGTGCGGTTCTAAATTATGAAATAATATACATGTTTCTATTTGAAGAGATTTTTGAAGGGCGCTTCTCATGGTTTTCTAACTTCAATAGAGCTTATTGTGGTTCAATTGTAGCTGGGGGCTTGCTCGACACGGCATAGGTTACCCAAGTTACTCCTTCAACCTCATTGCTGATTCGATTGCTAATCCTTCCGATGATATCATGAGGTAATCGCACCCAATCAGCCGTCATTGCATCAGCGGAATCAACGACCCTTATTATTGCAATGTGTCCATAGAGCCTTCCGTCGCCAATTACACCTACCGCCTTATCATCGCCCACTGCCACATATGCTTGCCAGACTTTATCGTACCAACCTTCAGCCATTAATTCATCTTCCACTATCTTGCTAGATTCTCTTGCTATTCGAATTTTCTCATGATTCGCCTCGCCTATTATTCTTACAGCCAACCCAGGTCCAGGGAAAGGATGCCTCTTTAGTAATTGCGCGGGGACGCCAAGGCATGCTGCGAGCCTCTTTACTTCGTCCTTATAAAGTGTACTCAGTGGTTCAATAACCTTTAGGCTAAGCCATTTAGGCAATCCTTTCACGTTGTGGTGACTCTTGATAACGGATGCTGGACCGTGAGACACCCCGCTTTCTATGATATCAGGGTAAAGGGTTCCCTGTGCCAGCCATTGAAAAGGACCATGTTCAGATGCAACGTCACTAAAAACTCGAGCAAATTCGTCACCTATTATCATCCTTTTTTCCTCTGGATCCGTAATTCCTCTTAATCGTGTAATGAATCGCTCAGACGCGTTGACTACAATGAGTGGTATATTTAGAACTTTCTCAAAGGTTTGAAATACTAGCTCCTCTTCTCCAACTCTTAGTAATCCGTGATTGACAAATACACATCGAAGGTTGCTTCCGACCGCTTTATGTAGTAAAACCGCTACGGTGGTCGAATCAATCCCCCCACTAACTGCGCATAATACCCTGTTACTTCCTACCTGTTTTCTGATCTCTGATATAGTCCTTTCCAAGTAGTCTTGTATGTTCCATGTGGGTGCTGCCCCACTTATTCGAAATGAAAAATTCTTGAGGATCTCTGTCCCCATTTCCGTGTGAAGTACCTCGGGATGGAACTGTATTCCAAAAAGCTTCTTGTTTCTATTAACGATCGCCGCTGACGAAGAGCTATCGGTATGAGCCAGAACTTCGAAATCCTTTGGTATTAATTCAGCAGTGTCGCTGTGGCTCATCCAACATTTTATGTTACCATCTATGTTACTAAAAAGGTCGTCACGGTCATCAATTACAAGTTTCGAACTACCGTACTCACGAACACTAGATTTTTTTATCTTTCCTCCAAACCTGTCAACTATTAATTGATGTCCGTAGCAGATACCCAAGATAGGTATCCCTAAATCAAAAATACCGTAGTCTGGCCGAGGAGATCCTTCAACATATATACTAGCCGGACCACCGGACATAATAATTCCTTTAGGCTTCATTTCCATTAGTAATTTCGCAGGGGTGTTATGGGGCAACAATTCGCAGTATACATTGGCTTCCCTTACCCTCCTACAAATTAGATGGCTATACTGCGAGCCGAAGTCGAGAACTACAATTCTATCCATAGTTCATCGCGAGCCTTTTTCGATCATACGACTAAAGACCCAAGTGCATGTGTTAAATATTTCATTGAGTCGTTCCCTCTCCCTGTAGTTGTTGATCCTTATCTTGCGTATTATATTGTTTTCATTTTCTTCTACACCGTAGGCTAGAGATTCTGATGCTTTAAGCTGCAAATTACGAGCCTTTTCTTCATCTTTCGCTTTCATACCATCTAGAATTCTTCCCAAGAAAAAGGATCGGAATGGGGGAGTGTTAGTACTTAGTAGGATATTCTCGGAAGGAACGATCTCTACAAAATGAGTGGTAACCCCTGCTTTAGCAAGCAAAAGATTATCTCTCACTCTACGGAGTTCCTTAAGTTCCATAGTCGTAGATCTTGACGGATCGGAAGCTGATTCAACAGATTCGTTTCGTCTATGTGTTACGTCCGTTGCAGTCGCTTCGTTATTATGTTCTACAATTTTTGAGGCAACACTTTGCCTAGACTCCGCTTGACTTGAGTTACCATGGGCTTTCGACGGTGTAAATTGATTAGTAGGATTTGATTGGAGCGTATAAGTATCCTTCAAGCTAGATGCTGCCTTGAAACTTCCTAACTTGAGCATGCTATCGACGAGGGAAAGGGTGACACGTAAATTTTCAATCTCCTCATGCTTGTCAGAAATCAGCTTGACAAGCCATTCACGGATCTCGGCAGCTCGCTTTATCTCTTCGTCAGAATAGCTAGATGACAATTCAATTTGCATTGGCGGAAAAGATATAATAGCTTTTCAGAGATAAAGTATCAATTCCTAATTTCTACCTCTAGAGGCATAAACCAAACCTTAATCAGCGTTAAATCGAGCTTAGAATTCAAGCTAGGGCCAGCTTGGGATTGCTTCCGGCAATCATCGGTACCATTCTTCGTAAGCTACCTAGAAGACGGTTTAAGATAGGCAAATCCTTTAATGGGATTTCTTGAAGTATCAAATAGCTCTGACCGTGTTTTAACTGCCAACATCGCTAGCAATCTTTTTGCTACCTTCATCTTCGCCCTCTTTAATTCTGCATCAGGTACTGTACTCTTTGAATAATACCTCCCGATCTCATTTCCCAAATCCATACCAACAAGTATAATTTGACTAGCACCTAATTCTTCAGCGAGAAAAACGGATCGATCACCATCGGTGAAGCCACCGAAATTGTACACATTATTCATAGGCATTACCTGAGTAGAGCCTATTATGTGTCTAAGTTTGGGCACTATCTTACTCATGAGCGAAATGTTATCTCCGTGAGCGTGGACTACCATTATTGCTCCTAGCTTGTCAGCTTTCTTGAGAAATAATTGATTCCCGTCCAAGTCTGTCACCACGACGTCCGGTTTGATCCTATGTTCTAAAACAGCTTGAATGGCTCCATTAGCCACAATTTTAGTGAAATTCCGGTTTCTCTTGATATACGGAATGCTAGCTTCCAGATCAACCCCTGCACCTATTACCAGGACCTTTTTTCCTTGAATTTTCTTTCTTAGTACCTTTAGATCTAATGCCTTTCTACGGGTCATATGAGATAGAAGTTTTGCGGCCTCTTGGTCCTTCTCGGTGCTATAGCCAAATTGCTCTCTGATTTCCTGATAATAAGGAAACCATTCGATAAACTCCACGGTTAAGGTTGTAAACAAGTTACTAATAGGTTGTTTGTTAGCGGGACTGATGGTCTAGCGAGACGAATGCTCTCGCTCTATACCAACTTTCATGTTAACCCGAAAAGTTGTGCCTCCCTGTAACAGTTATAACGTTCTAATACGGAATGTCTCTTAGACCTTTGACAATTGAGAAAATGAAACTTACGCCTAGCTTTCCGGGCGATCAGATTGCGTTTATAGAAGAATTTGAGAGCGGCAAAAACACGTATGTCGATGATGAGAGAATTCGATCTAGCACTGTCGGACGAAAAGTGTACGATTTAAAGAGACGTATAGTAAGAATAGAGCAAAAAAATGCTCCCATGTTGCCAAAAATGGGAGATATTCTGGTTGGATTTATTGACATGCTCTTTGGTAGCATGATATCGGTAAGGATCTTGTATATTAATGATATAAAATCTATATCTGGATTTTCAGCGATAGCGCCTACAAAGGGTTTATCGTCCTCAGGGGGGCATGGCGGATGGTCGAGGGAAAGAGGGGATCGTAGGTCCAGGATGACTTTCAGGGTAGGAGATATCATAAGAGGTAGGGTAGTGAGCCTCCTCAATTCTAATATTCACATCACTATCACAGATAAAGACTTGGGCGTACTCTATACATTGTGCTACAATTGTGGAGGGAATACGGTGAGAGTAAATAATAGCGTCAAGTGTGTAGAATGCGGGACCTACGAAGAGAGAAAATTGGCGTCAGACTATGGAAGAGAGACCATTAGTACAGTTCGTAACGGCAAGACGTTAAATGGTGATAAATAAGGTCGCTTTCCAAGGTGAGAAAGGGGCTTATAGTGAGCTAGCCGTAATTCAGTTCTTCCCTAACTCTACGCCAATTCCAGTGCGATCGTTTCAAGAAGTGATCGAGACACTATTGTCAGGCCTATCTGACTATGCTGTTGTACCTATTGAAAACTCAATTGAGGGAAGCGTTAATGAAGTATATGATTTACTTTTGCACTCCGACCTTTACGTTGTAGGGGAGACTTACCAAAGAATACATCATTGCCTTATTGCATTAAAAGGAAATGATCTTGGTTCCTTAAAGCAAGTCTATTCCCACCCCCAGGCTCTAGCGCAGTGCAGACACTACATAATTGAGAAGGGACTTGTTGCTGTGCCAGCATATGATACTGCAGGAGCAGTGAAGATGGTTAAAGAAAGTCAAAATAAAGGCGCAGCAGCAATTGCAAGTAAGCGTGCCGCTGAAATATATGGAATGGATATTTTGGATGTTGGAATAGAAGACAGAAAAAATAACTTTACAAGATTTTATGTATTATCAAGAGAGCCAGCAAGTACGAAACCATCAGGAAATGACGGAACGTCTATCATTTTCTCTGTCAAGCATGCACCGGGATCGCTAGTTAATGTCTTATCTGAATTCGCAAGAAGAGAGATTAACCTTACCAAGATCGAATCACGGCCAACTAAAGAAACTCCCTGGGAATACAACTTCTTTACTGACTTTGAGGGACATATTCTTGACACAAAGGTTAGGGATGTTTTAAAAGTCATAGAATCAAAGACTGCCTTTGTAAAGATTCTCGGCTCGTATAAGAAGGAAATGGCTGATAGATAAGATCAACTAATTTCAGCGAAACTTCGCACGTAAACCAAGCCCTATCACTATGATTCCTGTTACAATAAGCATAAGCTGTCCGCCTAAAGCTATCTGACTGCCTTTAGTAAAAGCACTGCCAGCTATGTTTAAATCAGAACCTCCAAGGTTCTCTATTGAAATCATGTACTGTCCATCCTTGGGAGCGGTAAAGTTATACTGAAAGTTAGCAGTATTCGCTACCGACCTAATTACTTCGTTTTCAGGATCTACAATTTCAATGCTTGCATTAGATCCTCTGACAGATAACATGACAGGATTACCCGCAATCATATTAGGGGTTAAGCTGTCACTCTGCCCTGCTTCGACCGTTCCGTTAAGAGATACTGGAATTGGGGTTAGCGTATAAAGAACTGATGCAGAGCCTACGACAATAAAGGAAACTCCTGCGCCAAGTAAGATATAAAAAATCCTCGACTTAGATGTGAACGGACCTGGCATGTAACAAGTGGAGTGTACAAGGGTTATAAATACATCTTTCTGAATTCTTGCAACATTGTTATATCTCAAGATCCTCGATCTCATCCAATCAAATGCAATTAGACGCAGCTACTGGTGGCATCTAGGTATACTGTTATTAAAGAAGGTAGTATATTATGTTCAAGATCCCTTACAACCACGTGCAAATGATTCTATGAATATCCATTTATTATAAGATAAAAAATGAACCTCATGTAATTTCCGACTATGTAATAGAATAACAAATATCAGCAACAAACAGAGATTGAAGATAGGAATCGTTATTGGTTTACCGTAGAATAGAACATATTATATTATATTCTTGTTGATTCCCGTGCTTTCATCAGAATCACCGAGTGTCTTCTGAATTTCACCTTGTGCTTCCTTGGCGGGACTACGATAGTCTAGAAGCCTTCGGATACGAATGGCACGATTTGTGCCCAGCCCTGCTATCATTGATAGCTCTGCCGCTGACGCGGTTAGAGCTCCCATAGGAGTTCCAAATTTTTTTAGCATACGAACAGCTGTTTTATCACCGACACCTGGCAAAGAAGACAGAATTGACAACTGCTGAACGTAAATAGGATTTTGCTTACGAATCCTTCGGAGAAGGGGACCCTCTATTGATCCCTCCCGACGAACTAGATTTGCAATCATCATGAGGGTTCGAGACGTATGCTCAGGGGTAGGGGTTGGTATCATTGGAATCCGAAATTCAAGGGCAATTCGTGCTAACGCGTCTAGAATTAGAGGCATTTGTTCCGCGTATGAATTGTAGTAATTGTCATCTATCGATTGGAAATACGGTTCATGTCTTCCAAATAATGCGTCTCCTTCAATGACGATTAATGGTCTAGGATAGTATTGGACCAAATCGCTGCACTGAAGAAATAACCGCCCATCATAAATGGAACTTATTAGATCCGAAATTGTCTTCCGTTCAATGGCGGTCTGAGAAGACACAACGTAATCTCCTACCTGTAGAAGCGAAAATTCTATTGATGCTCCAAGACCACGTAACAGCTCAGGAATCTGGCTGCTTTTCTCCCTTTCGTCTATTACGATCCTAGCTCCCACAATTAGCTAGTGAATATCTCTCTTTAATGATTCTAACTAATGTCCAAAGTATCCTAGTCTGAGCCGCTGCTGTTGAGGTCGTATAATTGATCTAATTTAGATAATTTGCGAAGGCATTCCATCCATATCATTGTGGGCCTTGAGCTGAAGGGTTAGATCCACCTACGATACCAGGTCCCCCAGCGGGACCTAAATTCCCTTGCGCACCTCTAATCATCTGATTAATCTTATTTTCAACTTCTTTCAGGTTGTCCTTTACTCTTGCTTCCTGTTTTGAAAGCACCATTAGACGAGTCTTTGCTAGCTCCTTCTTCTCCTCAAGTTCTTTAGTAATGTCCTCCTTTTTAGCCCTAATTAGTAGAGGTCCAGCGCTCTTGTAAACGGTGTCTTCTGGGCCTGCCTTGGCGAGGTCCTCTAGCGCTCTATCTATCTCCGCAGATTCCAATTCGACCTGCTGCTTCTGCATCATTATGGCTTGCAGGTTTTGTTGGAGCTGTTGAAAGCGTGATACTTGTTCTTTCAGCCAGGGTGGAAGTTCTTGTTCGCTCATTTATATGACAGGAATTAACAAACACCAACATAAAATCATAGCGCTAAATATCAGATAAGGTGTTAATACATAAGCTAAAGAGTCTAAGATACGAATTTAGACTTGCGCGTAGAGAAGGTATATCATTGGCCTCCAAGCGTATTGTTATCATATTATCATCGAGAGAAATCTTCGACACAGATAAATTATCTTTTGAAAAATATTTAGTGTCCGGGCGAAGTGCGGAGAATGCAGCTTCTGCGACGTGTCTAGCCCTTTGATTGTCGGAGGGGAATGAAAATTTAATCTCTGATTTACAGTGCGTGCGCACTAATATCATATGCTCCCGAGGCCATTTTAAAATGACATTTTGGACAATGCCATATCCCAAGTGCAACCCGAGAAAATCTCTTAGAACCACAAGACGGACATTTTCTGCTCTTCTTTAGGGTTCTGTAAACGGCCCCATATCGCTTTCGAACAGTAGCTCCGAATTTAGCCCCTAATCCCTTAAGAGAGGGTGATTTACGCTTTCTTCTAGTGACCATTATTGGTTAGCTCTTTGATTTTGGTTCGAACTTCCTCTCCTTTAATTCTTGCTATTTCTGATGCCCTTTTTATCTGGTCAATGGAAAATGACCCAGTGGATCCTTTTTGAAGTGCTGCAAATTTGCCTTCAGAATTAGTAGTGATCGTGATCCTCGCATCCATACAGGCTTCTTCTTCGGCAGTCGGGTCGACTATCAGGGCCTCGCCTACTTTCACGGCAGTTATCGAGACAGGAATAGTTGTAAGTGGTGGATCCATTTTCTTTCCAGTGTCTACCACTTTGTCCCCCTCTTGGACCTCAAAGACTGGCACTTTGCTAGACATTAATGCTGAAACTACTGCATATGAAGATGCATCGAAGAGATTACCATCAGAATTTATGATGCTGCAATCAACAAAAATAGTATAAACAACCTTTCCTGGAATTAAGGCTAGCTTGTCAAGATCAACCATTTCTGATTCTCTTACTCCTCGATCAACAACTCTGGCCAATTCAATAGTCTCCTCGTCTGGAGGTCCTGGTTCTATGTAAGGTGATGCAATAGGAAGGACCTCTGCTGACAATATTAAGGCGCCCTTGTTCTCCAATCCCTCGAACGGTTCTCCTGTTTCCACTTTTACCCCAGCAACGACCTCAGAATTGCCTAGCCTTACCCTTGACGAACCGTCTGCCTTGCCAATTATACCCGTCTCTATCTCCAGCGGTCTCATTTCCTCAAGGTCTCTTCCATCGAGTCTTTTGGAGTTCGAGATCGCCTCTCTCATCTGTTGCCTTCGTAGATGCTCTACGATTATTGTCGAACGTTTTGACGAACTCAAGATTCCTCTTTCAACTCCAGTTCTTTTCCAAAGTATTTCTGAATAAGTGCATTTCTTTGAATCTCATAGATCATTTTGCAACCCTTTAACGCCTTGTCTAGACACTCATTAAATTCTTCCTGGTTCAAAATGCCATCAAGCTGCAGAAGAGTGATTCGATCAAGATGGGGCATATATGCCAATGGCATATCTGCACTTCCTTCCTTATCTTCAACATCGTTAATGTCTAGAACTATCTTCCCGTCAACCTTTCCCGCTGCGCATGCGGGAACAATATCACGCATATTGATACCTGCATCGGCCAAAGCAACTGATGCAGCAGTAATACCAGCACACCTTGAGCCGCCGTCTGCTTGCAAAACTTCAACAAATACATCGATTGCTGCCCTTGGATAGTCCTCTAGCATCAGAGCTGGCTCCAAAGCTTCCCTCATTACTTTCGAAATTTCAACTTCTCTCCTTGAAGGAGCAGGATTCTTACGGGTATCGGTCGAAAATGGTGACATATGATATCTACATCTCAAAACACATCTATCAGGTTGTGCCATGTGTTTTGGATGGACTTCTCTGGGACCATAGACGGCTACAATGATTCTGTTTTTCCCGAACTCTATATAGGCAGAGCCATCCGCATTTTTCACTATTCCCACTTGTATCTTGACATTGCGCAACTCATCGATGGTTCGCCCATCAGTTCGAAGTCCTCGTTCGTCTATTAGACTCCTTATCTGTCCCATTACTCTTTGTCACCAGTTTCCAACTCTTTCCGCACCTGATCTTCTGTTTCGGAAATACCACTCAATTTTAGGCCTTCTGGTTCCGCCTCCTCTGAGGGGGTTTCAGTAGATGGTGGCTCAGGAACATTCAAAAGCGTCTTGATTCGTTGAGTGAGATTTGATGTGTGTGCTTCCTCCTCTACCATCCGAATTGCCCTGATTGCAAGTTGAGTGCCTTCAGCATTTCTGCCGGTAACAACCACTATACCATTCTGCCCTATCAATATTCGAGTCTGAGTTGCTTGTTCAATCGTCTGTATCATAGAGCCGCGTTTTCCGATTAGTCGCGGGACACGAGTAGCAGAGATTTTCAGAAATTCACCACGTGGAATTCTCCCAAGATCCTTATCCTGAATAGTTAGCATTGGATCTCGTGTCCTGTCAAACGCCATAATTCTCGAAGTAACTAGATCGCCTATGGCGAGTTGTTTATTCATATCATCACGGGCCGGTGAAAAATCCCTTCCGAAAACATCTTGAGCGGGCAAATGAGCAGCGAAGCATGAGCTTATGTCGACCTGCCAGGACAAAGAAGAATGATCGATAATTTTACCAATCACTATATCATTCACACGAGGAATATATACTCCGGACAGAGGAATTACTTTGACCCCGTCTCTTGTGGCTTCCGCAATACCAATTCTAGTTGCAAAAATCGAATTTCCGGATTTAGTCACATTTGAGAGTGGACGGAAATTGCCATCCATAATCTTATCCCCGGGGACTACGTATCTTCTCTTAATTTCTTGCATTGACTATCAATGCCCTCCACAATCTATCATATTGTTTTTAGTACAAATACTTGTCATTTCTTTCTTGCATTTGGGAAAGATGATGGGATTTATATTTTAAGTGAATTTCAGTCAGATATCTTCTCTTATTTGAGCTGTTCCTTTTGTCGCTGATCCAATCTTATCAATAATTCTACCCTTCATCCCTGCGTTGACTTCTAATGTGACCCGAACTGAACCGTCCGCGAGCCATTCGTCACTTTTGAAATTTCCAATACTCTTTAATGCACTATATCCTTGAGCTGAGTGGTTTGGTGGAATAGTTATCGTCAGTTTCGATAATTCGGATTTTAAAGGCAGGACTTTTCTTAGTGCATCGATAATGATTTTTGCTTGTTCATCCGCTCTCTTGAAAGGGTCTATGCTAATTCTGACATCTTCCATAGCACTCTGTATTCTCAGAGGTGGGTGTGGAAGATGTGTCCTAGGGTCGACAAAACTCTTGCTTATAAAGTCGATAATCTGTTTTTTTTTCTCTTCTACCATTTTTCGTCTCTGTTCAGTTGTTAGATTAAGCTCCCCACTCAACAGGATCTGTTTAGCGACTTCTCCTGATTCGTCAGTCTTAAAATATTTTAAAAGCTTATCACTGGGAGCCCTCGAACCTTTGTTTGCGTCAGAATATATTTCATCGGATATCAAGACATTAGCCAGGTCAGTTCTCTTGCCCAGTCTATAATCAAGAGCAAGGTCAGGTTTAACCAAGATTTCAAATCTATTACCTTCTACTATCAATTTTACGACAGTCACCTTGGCTTCGGGCATATCTCTATCCTCGTCAATTCTTACAGTTTGAAAGCAATATATGTATAGTGTAGCGATTTGTGGGCTTTTGAGTAATGGTAGATTGAAGTAAATTCCAAGTTTACGAAAGCGCAGATTCAGTAAACTTGAAAGATTGAGGGTAACACTATTCTAGATAACAATACATTTACCTCCTGCAAGTGCAAATGCCTTGGAAAGTAATTGGGATTGAGATACCTGGATGTCATAACGAGTCAGATCTTCAACGATATTCTCCAATTTGGTGACAATTACGAATCGGTTCCCCAACCCTTGATCGCTATTAACGTATGCGTAATTGCTATTTTCATTCTTAACCTCCAATGGGTATTTTCAGGCGTGTGATAGTACGACACGATTTGGAATTGAGATACCACTGAACCTTCTGGAGTTAACACTGCTGTCAACGAATAGTCATTAGGATATCGTTGGAATTTTATAGTCCAAGTAAGGATATTGAATTCTTAAACAAATGATCTATGCTAGAGCTTACTTGCTAGTATCCCAAATGGAAAAAATGGCGATGAAGAAAAAAAGCAAAATGAAAAAGAAGAGGATTCTTCTATTCCGTTACGTATGCTCTTTCTCCATGCTGTGAAAGATCCAGACCTACTTCCTCTTCCTTTGGTGTAACTCGTATTCCGCCAGGCCAAACGACGTCCATTACCTTAATTATAGCTGCCGTGATGCCAACTGCCCACGCCAAGGCAGCAAATGCACCTATTGCATTATTCAAGAGCTGTACCGGATTTCCGAAGGCAAGACCGTCAGCTATGTCGGTATAATAGGTCTGTGCAAAAATTCCCGTCAAAAGAGCACCTGCTAGACCGCACATGCCATGAACTGCCCAAGTATCAAGTGCATCATCCCACTTTCTCCTGTTCTTAAAGACTATTGCCGAATATCCAACAAGCGATGCCGCAATGCCTATTATCAGCGCTGCCATGGGGCCTACAAATCCTGATGCTGGCGTAATAGCCACCAAACCTGCCACAGCTCCGGTTGCCGCTCCGATGGTAGAGGCCCTACCAGTATGCGCCCAGGAAATGAGCATCCAAGTTAAAGCTGCTGTTCCTGTTGCTATCTGTGTTGCAATAAAAGCGCTAGTTGCGGATGAGCTAGCAGCGGCCGCAGAACCGGCATTAAATCCGAACCAGCCGAACCATAGCAATGCAGCTCCTAACACAATAAGAGGCACGTTATGCGCTTCCATAGGAACTTTTCCATATCCCAGTCGTCGGCCAAGCATTATTGCAGCAATCAAACCTGCCCAACCAGATGTAATGTGGATTACAGTACCCCCTGCAAAGTCGAGTGATGGTAGTGCTCCAGTCCAACCCACTGCAGTTCCTCCCGCACCCAGCGACCATGTCCAGTGAGCGGCAAAATCATAAACAAAAGTAGCCCAAATTACTACAAACACCACGTAAGCGCTCCACTTCATTCTTTCCGCTAAGGACGCAACGATAAGAGCCGGTGTAATTATGGCGAACATCATTTGGAAGACCATAAACGTCCCGTGAGGTATCGTTATGGCGTACACATCTGATGGCACATCATGGAATACGTACTGCAAGCCAGCCCAGTCAAAATTCCCTATAAAGCCATGCCCTGTTGAGTCCGGACCAAACGCTAGAGAATATCCCCAGAGCACCCACTGGACGGTTACAAGGCAGGTAGCCATGAAAACCATGTGAACTGTATTCACCGAATTCTTGTGCCGTGACAGACCGCTATAGAACATGGCCAAGCCCGCAGGTGTCATGACTAGGACAAGCGCAGAGGCAGTAAGCATCCAGGCGTTATCTCCAGTGTCTATTTCACAAGGTATTAGATTCCCTTCTTCATCTAACACGTATTCTCCAGTGGCTTCATCAGTCTCAAAGCAACCAAACTGAATACCTGATTGATTTTCGGTGTACCCTACTACATTATTTGCAGTACCCGCCATCAGTGCACTCAAGCTTACAAAGCCTAGA
>DASQUV010000021.1:0-43431 GCA_035641095.1 Nitrososphaeraceae archaeon | reverse complement strand
TAGCTGAAACATACATCCCTCAAAAATTACGCGAGGCAGGCATCTTGTAAAGGGCATTTTTAGATAGTTAAGTCACCCCGGGAGGACCAAATCATTGGTACTTAAATTGAAAGCACTCGAGCGATGCAAAGTGCAAGAGTCAACAATATTAATGTGGATTGCGATGGACAGCAATACGTAATACATGGCTGGATATTGGCAGGTAGTACTAAAAATAATGCCTTATCCCACATGTAATACAAAATGGGTATAAGGAGCATCTACATGTTATTCTCCCTTCTAACTAGCATTATCATGATTAAGGTCTGCTGCTGTTCCCGTTCGCCGTAGCTTCTGAACGTGAGCTTTTACAAAAGTTACCGAGCTGTTCATAGGTCCACCTAATTCCCATGTCTGATACATAATTTCCTAACCTTGGTCCTTTCTCTGCATTTATCAATATTTTATAGAGCAATTTGAAAAATACTTTTGGTTGCAGACCTAACTTTTGCGCGATCGAGAATATCTCCGATTGAATAGCAATAGCAAGGTCGCCTTTATCCTCTATAGGTTCCATATTTTTTAGAAACTGGATAAGTTCAAGTAGTGCATCTCGCTCGGACTTGGACACATTTATTGCAGTACTCACAAGAGTTGTTGATAGATAATCATTTGACCAGTTCGATGCCAGTTGGATCTTCATAATTAGTGAATCGCTCTTATTCTTTACCAAATTGTACTTTACCAATCGATCATATACTTTATCCACTTGTTTTTCATCTCCTCGGAATAAAAGTGCCTGTTGTGCTAAAATTCTGTATGGAATGTGCAAGGAGGGACCTGGAGGAGGCTTCAGTTGGTGAATGTATTCATAAATCCCTCTTAATTTAGTGCGCTTGGCAATATTTTCTTCGGTAACGGAACCAAAGAAAATATCTTCTAGGAAATCGTATTCGTCCATCAAATTTGGAACATCATCTATGGAGATATGTCGAGTGCCCGAAATGCGTTTATATAATAACAAGAGAAGAGATTCTCTAGTTCCATATCTCAACCATGTCTGTGGTGTCAAAACGTTTCCTGACGATTTGCTAATCTTTTTCCCTCCTTTATCTAGGAACATTTCATACTTAATATGAGTGGGGTGTGCGAATTGTAAAATTTCATCTGATATCCAATCATTTATTCTTACGGAGTCTAGGATATCCTTTCCAAATGCCTCAAATCTGATGTCAAAAGCCTGCCATCGAGCGGCAAATTCAACTTTCCAAGGTAACTTTCCCCTTCCATCTTCGATGTATGTTTCGCCATGGTAACCACAACCCTCTATGGTTTCATCTCCTATTCTAGTCCCCTCACAATTGTATTGTATCAAATGTTTATCAGGGAAATATTCCCTAGGATATGCGACGTATACTCTTCCACATCTATCACAGATTGGAAAGTAAGGAAGGGATTGCACGTACTTTTCCTGTCCAACTATTTTGGCTATACTCTTCCCGATTTTTTCATGATTCTTGAGAATCAGATCAATCTGATCCACCAGAAGCCCACTCTTGTAAGCTGAATGGCCACTAATGTGGATATATTTGACTCCAAGCCGATCCAAAGAGTCAAGAAGGAGCCCGGTCATATGTGCTCCATATGACGAGTGACAGGATCCAAATGGATCAGGGATGTTCGAAACCGGCTTGGCTATGTGCGAGGCCAAATCCTTCGATAAACCATGAGGGACCTTACGAAGCCCATCCATATCATCTGAATAGGCCAAGAGCTGAGCATTGTACCCCATACTTTTCAGTGCAACCGCGATCCCGTACGCTCTTACAGCGTCACCTAAACTTCCCAAATGGGGAATTCCTGATGCCCCGAGGCCACTCTCGACCCTAAGAGTGGAAAGGCTTCTGTTCAACCTTTTTTCTCTTTCAATTAATTGGTACGCAACTTTATCAAGCCATGTTCCTTTTCCTATGAATGTGTCTGAACTTAATGGATTCATCTTAGCATTTTGGTAACATAATTTCCATTCCGATTATATCCCAGCTTTTCATAGTATTTTCTTGTTCCTACTGCACTAATTACAGATAAAGCCTCCACGCCGAACTCGTACTTGGCTATTCGCTCTGCCTCAGCCACAAGTAATCTGCCTAGCCCTCTATGCTGCCATGACAGATTGTTTGCTCTTTTTCCAACACTAAGCGACTGGCCATAGACGTGAAGTTCTCTTACAACAGCTATAACTGGAACATGATCGTCATGACACCCATATGTATGAAGCTCAGATTCAACAAATCCAGTTACTTTTCTCAATCTCAGAAAACCCAATAACGCTGATCCATCGTCTGTTTCATACGACAAGAAAATTTCTTGCCCTTCTGCAGCCTTATAATCCAGCCTGACTAACTTAAAGGATTGTTGATCAATTCTGCCCTTCGATCTTAATCCTATTTCTCTGCATCTGATGCACTTACATGTATGCCCTTCTGAATACAATCTTTCCAAAGCTATTTGTCTAAGGTTACCTTCTTTAGGACCAGCCACTATATCCTTTGTCTCTATCTCCCTTTGGATCCTCATAATCCGGATCCAAGGAGGAATTTTCTTTTTCAATTCGACAAGTAATTTTATCATTTCTTCGTCAGTACAGGGGACAAATCGCCCACTACAATACAATTTATGTAATCCAGTATTTCTTAATACTAGCGTAGGGTAAATTTTTAGCATGTCCGGTTTGTAACGAGGATCGTGAAGAAGCTGGAGTAGGTCATCTAAGTCTTTTCTAGGAGATGAGCCGGGTAGGCCTGGCATCATATGCGCAACTATTTTTAAACCCGCATTTCTTGAAATCTTAAATGACTCTACTGTATCCTCCATGCTGTGCCCTCGGTTAGTTAACCTCACAACTTCATTTCGTAGTGACTGCACGCCTATTTCTACTCTTGTTACCCCTATACTTAACATCATGTCTATATGGCTCTGTTTGCAATAATCAGGCTTCGTCTCGATTGTTAGTCCGACACATTTGTGATTTGATATTTCGTTGACGTTCATAGCCTCTTGAAGCGTGGATGACGGCGCTAGATTCAGGTCAGAATTTAGTGCGTTATAACAAGCCTTTGCAAAATCGTGCTGAAACTTTTTTGTCATAAAAGGAAAGGTTCCACCTATTACGATTAGTTCTATCTTGCCCGTATCATGACCATTTATCTCAAGTGTGTTCAATTTAGATGTTATCTGTTCAAAGGGATCATACTCATAAGCTTGAGCTAATTTCGTCGCGGGTTCCGTTCCGACATAACTCATAGGAGTGTTGAATTCAACCCCACCTGGACAATAAATACATCTTCCTTGCGGACAAGGGTGGGGTGACGCCATTACTGTAACAACCGTAACACCCGACGCAGTTTTTACGGGCCTTATCTTTAGCATATTCCTCGAGGAACAGGACTTCGGCAAATATTTCATAATATCGTGACGACGCGGGAGATCCTTTAGATGAAACTCCGATGAAACTTGTCTTAATATAGTTGAAACTATGGGTAATCTGGTTTCCTCTGCTTCGCATATTCTTTTTGCAATCTCCTTGCAAGCCAAATCATATTGAAGTGGACTCCCTTTTCCAGAGATCTCGATTAATTTCGGTCGTGTCATATACAGTGCAACAAGCTATTCGACAATAGGAATATTAATTATTGTTTCAGGTGTGACTTTTTTTTCAAATTATTCGCTCGACACTTTAGATGCTAGAACATTACTCAGTTTCATCGGAGTTTTATATCGTGGCCAAGAACTTCACATGAAACTTCTCCGGTACCTGGCTTCTCTATGAAACCGACCTTAAAGGTTCTCATCCCCCACCTGTTAAACGTAGAGACTATAGCTTCAGCGGAAGCGAGGGGTGCGATTATGCACAAACCGATTCCCATATTGAACGTCCTATACATCTCCGCAAATCCAATTTTCCCTTCAGCCTGAATCAACTTGAAAATTTCAGGAGGATCAGGCATACTAACTAATCGGTAGTTAACCCTATCATTGATTCTCTGGAGTTTCGTAAAGGCACCACCTGTAATATGTGCAATACCGTGGATCTCGACTCCAGAACCGAATAAATCAATCATTGGTCTTACGTAAATTCGCGTAGGTATGAGTAGTTCATCGCCCAATGGTCTTTTTAAATTTCCCACTTTTTTACGAAGATCGCGCCTTGAGAAAGCTCTTCTTACTAAAGTAAAACCATTGGAATGAAGGCCGCTACTTTCTACTCCTAATATGATATCTCCTTTCCTAATCCTATTTCCTAAAACAAGTTTCGATCTCTTCTGGATAAACCCTATTGCGGTTCCGGAGAGTTCGATAGAATTCTTGCTATAACTATTTGACAGCAACCCCGGCACTACCGCTGTTTCACCGCCTATAATTGCAACCCCAGATTCTTTTGCTCCCTCCACTAAGCTTTTAGCTATTCTAAGGAGTATAGGGGGATCTGGTTTCGCCGTTGCAATATAGTCCACAAAGGCAAAAGGGGTACTCCCTACGCAGATAAGGTCATTTACATTCATAGCTATGCAATCTACACCAACAGTACTGAAATTATTCATCGCCTGAGCAATTAGCAATTTCGTACCAACGCCATCACAATGAAGAGCCAATAGGCACGATCCGATATCTATCAAACCTGCATAATGGCCAAATCCAGACAATACTCGGCCCTTGTTAACATTTTCGTGAGTTCGTTGTATATGGCCGGCTATAAGATGCTGTACAAAATCTATCTGCTTGATATCCACTCCAGACTCTGCATATGTTAAGTTTTTACGACGCATTCAAGAGTCTATAATGAGGAACTCATATTAAGTTTGAGACTTATCTAAATTTTCGAATGTTTTAACTAGTTTAATTGGCTCTTCCTTATGTCCCTGGGTTGGTTGTGTTATGAAGAGGATGCAATTTAGTAACACCTATGACAAGAGTGCTTGTGTTAGGTAAAACCATTCTTTCACCACCAGTATTGAACAATACAATGTCTGTAATTGCTGACGCATTTCTCATACTTGTTGAGTTTTGCTGAATCTCAAAGTTGTAGAGACACATGTATCCAGGCCTGGAAAGCTCTTCCTCTATACTCAAGTTGGCAGTGTGTAATTTTGGTATTTGACCTATCAATACGCTTAAAGGTGTACTATTATCAGAATCACAAGGAAGTTTAGCAGATATGGATCCCTCCGTTATAGTGAAAGGATAGGTGTCAAATAAATGGATAAAATCCTTTGCCGGTATAACTTGATGTGACAGTATTATATTCTCTCCATGTGAATATGAATCTGGTTCGCTACTATCGATATTAGTATCAGAAGTATTTGTATTTCTTACCTCCTCAAGAACTGAATCCATCAAATTGCCCGGGGAAACGATGGACTCTAGCAACTCCTCTGGCCCAGTTGCCATACTTGGTGACCCGAGATTAGTTCCATTACTGAATTGTGCTAGAACATTCGAATCAGCATTCGTAATTACTGAGGGAAAAAGTGGGATAAATAGCGTACTATATACAAAAAGCGCAATAATATGAAGGGAAGAAGACACTAATGCATGCATACGTTAAAACGTGAAACCTTCTACAAAAAACTCGATGTCATTTTTTGTTGATTATTACATGATCGTATTTAACTTCGTATCTTCCTATAAATTTCGACCTATCAAAGATAAACACGACCTGAATGTTGCTACGATTTATATCAAGCAAAAGGTTACCTAGAAATGCAATATATCAAAGCGTTTCAAATTAGTTCTGGTGCACCCCCGAGCACTAGCTCCAAGTCTCCGACATCGTATATCAATTCTAAAATCACTAAATGAAGTTCACAAACCCCGTATTTGTGTTTGGAATTACTTTAATATGAAAATTGAATGAAGATGGACATAGCAAGAACAGGAGAAGAAGAAAACATCTACTAGATTTGATTAGATTTGATACGGCCCACTAAGCAGATTGACGGCTTTAGTTCAAAAGTATCCCCCAGAAATGGAGTACCATTACTTAATTTCGTATAATGCTATTGACAGTTTAATGGCAAACCTTTCATCAGTGGCTTGAGCAATCGGTACAACATATTTTTCGGTTTCTTCCTTATATCTAAATGCCCTTTCACGCTGGCTAACATTTTTCAGAAACCTTGCGTTGTCTAGCCTGTCTGCTAACATTACGTACCTAGTAATCTTTGGACTAGTTGCAATTTTCTCAAAATAGTGCCGTAAATATTCAGCTTTTCTGTCTTCCAACCTATTTCGTGAGAGTGTAAGAATGATGTTGCCAATGTCTTTACCGAAGTCCGCTAGCAACCTTGTCGAGTCGTAGGATGGATTTCTTGTCTTTTCAAAAACATCATGGAGTAGAGCCGCACTTAATGCATTGACATCTTTACAACAAATTTCTTCGCTTAGAATGAGCGAAACTCTTATGCAATGATTAATGTAAGGGTCATTTCTATTATTGTTTCTTGAAAGACCAGCGTGTAAATTGAATGCCACGCTAAAGGCTCTTATCAACTTGTACAAATCATCAGGAGAATTTTCAAACGGTTTCATTAGTTTGGACAAACCTATTTTCGTAAATTTATTCAAGCAATTATTCATAAGCATGTGATCTCATTTGTCAAGCCTTATGATATTATCGTTGTTGTGGACAGCTCTCGTACCGTTTATGCTCGTAACAATGCCTTTGTTCAAAAATTGGCGCCCCAAGGGTACATTCTAGGACATACAAAACAATAGTCTATCTTGACTCCAATTTAGCGAATTCTTCAAATGCCTCATCTAAATCATTCTGAACACTACTTCGGAACCGTGAAAATTTGTCATCGTCTGATAGCATAGCCAACATTTTTTCATCTTGATGGTTCGATCGGTCAGCATGTTTAAGACCTCTGTACAATCGTGTGAACTTTATCCCTAAACAAAATGCGTACGCCTTAAGATCCAATTCAAGTATCTTCACATATCTGTCTCTATCTTCTAAAATCTTTGAGGATTTAATGGCTTCGATAGTACGTTTGGAGGTAATACAACATCTATACAAATACTCAGAGATGATGTTTCCGGCGCGTGGACTCAAGTTCCTGATGGTATTCTCTTCTAAGTATTGAAACAACAACAGTCGCAGGATGATATTGTCGCTGTATTTAGAGAGTAAAATGCCAGAAAGAGTTTGCCTCTCGCTCAGAATGTAAAATAATCCGCAAGTCGTCAATAAGTAATTATGACTGCCTTTCCTAAGTCTATTTCCATGAATTTCCCGTATGAGATTACGATCGACAAGAGTAGAAAGTAGCTTTATATCCTCAGCTCCAAATGATGGCTGCTTCTTAAACCAAAAATACGAGTGTATCCCTTCGTTCTTATTGGATAGCTCCAAGAGCCGTAGCATGGAATTTTTTTCCTGACTATTCAACTCAGGCGAACTGCAAATGGCTAATTGCGAGATGTACTCCGCATAACTCATTTTATCGAGAGTGTACAATTCGCGTTGATATATATAGAGATCTTACATTCCTTTTTTGCAAAAATCCAACATGCATGAAATTGAATTGTCTGATTGGAGCTTTCTAAATGGGGAGAAAATATATTAACACATTTATCGCTTCTCAACTTATTTGTACTTAAAGCTTTATATCGAACTGGGCAGGTGACTCCCTCTTGAACCTATCTTTCTTTAGCTTCGGCCGATTGACCCGCAATGAGAATATCGCTGTCTTGCAAGACTCAGTGATGGTTGTCTATTTAGTGTCTACATTTACAAATGAGACTTAGCACAACAAAAATTTCGTTCAAGCCACTAATAGGTCAAGAGAGAATGTACCTGATTTGAAGTAAGATACAGGGTCTACAATCGGATTCCAAATACCTAACCCGGAGGGTCAGGCGCACCAAGTTTTAGAAAAAGCAACGATCTATGGATTTGGAAGGTTGTAGTTGCATTTGGATCAGGCAGGTATGGTATTTAACGGAAGGCTTTTAGAAAAGCAGCTTCCTGGGTGTAGTAACCCCGAATTAATTAATTAACACCGCTTAATTTATTTGCATTTCTTGACTGCTTATTCAGTGACAAATTCCTCAATGATGGATCTCCAACAACCTCTCGAAATCCAGATATAACTGTGAATTTGAATACTTGTCATATGGAGGATAGAACTTCTTCGACGCAGAATACTGTTCCTTTCCCGACGTTGACAATAATCTACCTGCCGATGGAGGCGGAGACTGTTGTGGCAGAGATTGGTCAGAAATACAATAACATGACCGCTGAAGATTGCACTGGATTTTTTGCAGGGGGATCAGAAAGGCGATTCAAGAAGGTGACCATTTGGAGTCAAGGAATAGATAGCCTTTGGTTTAATGCAATTGTAGCTAGAGTTAAGGAGTTATCTGATCTGACCGAGATACCTATCGTTTCCGGTGGTATAATGTATTGTATCTAACTGCACGTTTATCCAGGCTATGAGCCTCTCTATTTTGTTGAAGATGGTTAGATAAAATAACCAGTTTAAATCAAATAAGGACAGCAAATATATTGTTTGTAATCTAGCAACTTTACCAATATCTGATTTGGCTGCAGTTGTTATAGCGAAATTCGGCGGAAGCGCACTTGGCGTGCATGGATCCTTACTCCCCTCAGTTATAGAGCGAATAAAGCAACTAAAGGAGGATGCAAAAATAGTTGCTGTCTTCTCTGCGCCTATGATTAAATACGGTGAGAAGAATGTTTCGATGACAGATGTAGCATTAAGTAAAGGCAAGAGTTTTGCCTCTTCACATCCGGTTGATTTTCAATTGCTTAGAAGAGTATACGACAATATATCATCAAATTATCTAGACTCTTCGTACAAACAAGAGTTCATGGATCTAATGAACTCTTTTTTTCATGAGGTGACTGTATCTCTTAAACAAGCCGCTGAAAATAAGCGGTTTGTGGATGTAGTTAGATCAAGGACATTGGCATACAGTGGCGAAATTCCTATGTCTTACCTGATGGATTATGTCTTAAAGAGTAGGGGTTTTAGATCTGGACATGTTAGCATTACACAATGGCCTATTATCACTGACGACAATTTTGAAGGGGCAAACTTCAGCTTAAAAGATTCTAGAGGTAAAATTAATTATTTATTAGACCTGATTGAAAACAATGAAGTCGTGACCATGGGGGGATTCATCGGAAAGACTCCTGATGGGCTTGAGACCACGTATGAACGAGGGGGCTCTGATAGGACCGCTGCAGATATTGCTATCCTTCTTAGAGACAAATATGAAGTCAGATTAGACTTCGAGAAGGACAGCGCGGTCCAAAGCGCCGACCCTAAGGTAGTCAAGAATAAACTCCATTACATTACTCATTTATCTTATAACGAAGCCAGGTTGGCAGGTATGTTTGGAATGAAGATACTCGACCCAGTTGCAATAAAGGAGATCGATGATAATGGCCTAGATATCCCTATAACGGTAACAGATATGTCATATCCTTCACGCTTCACTCTAATAAAGAAGATATTGCCAAATGATTGGGACGAGAATCTTATCAAGATCGTTACAGGTAAAAAAAACTGTGCTATAGTAAGGATGGATTCGACTTCAGCTTCACATTTATTAGCAATGTTTGAGAAGGTAAGAGATTATCACGAATTTGTGGAATTATCTCCTTACAGAGTCGATGACGTTGAAATTTCTAGAATCCTTTTTTTAGATGCGGAATTCATAAGAAGAAATGAGCGGTACTTTAGAGCATATAGCTCAAAGGTGGACATAATATATCAACGTGGGGTGGTTACTATGATAGGGGACAATATGTGGAAGAGTCCTCGAATTGTGTCTTTGGCGAGTAGTACTGTGAGTGAACATGGAATCAACATTCTCAACTTAGACGCGCAAGAAGAGACTTCGAGAATACTGATAGTTGTAGAGGATTCTGGGGACAGCGTTGATAGTGCAATCAGCGCCATACATTCGCAACGATTTAAGTTTCAGGCAAAATGAACAATGAAGCCTCATTTAGCCAAACCTATACAATGTTGCAACCATGCATTCCACAGACGCTAGGGCTAAAGATCGGGTTCCAATCTCAACCTTACACCAATTTCAATTGTTTGTCCATTAAATTGTTGCATTCGGAAGTATAGTCTAGGGGGAAATTTGCTTCTCTGGGGGCATTCTCCAGATTGATCGGGCTAAACGTAGGGGATAGAAAAACGTAATCTGATGATGCAATTAGCTGTAGCGACCACATTGCACCTACCTTGGTAACTACCCGGCGGACTTGTGCTCAAGAAATATCCATGTAATATGTGGTTATCCCTGTCAGAATATCTACATTTCAGGAAGCATGCAGCTTTATAACGGCTGATATAAAAATCGAAAGCAGGACCAAAATGTTATACCAATTCATCATCGACTCGAATCCGTTGCGATGGTTATCCCAATTTCAACGAACTTCCGTCCAATATTTGTTGTTAATGTTTGGTTTTTATCATTCATTAGGCCTTGTTGTTGCCCTTGCTGGTACGCTTTTGATACAAGCGACAATTCCCGGTTACGTAGAGCCTACCACCCCCCGATTTTTTAGTTCTGTGCTGCTAGCTGGCCCTATTGAAGAGTCATTATTTTTTGCTATACCCTTGTATGGATCAGCTAATGCAAATGCAGCACTAGGTGGAGGATTGGTATGGATTTTTCTACATCTTATTAACACCGCAGATTTCACGGTCTCCAGTCTCGCATATATTAATTGGCTATTTGTAATTCCCTCATTTTTTTTCAGTTTTCGAGTGTGGATCTCTGGTAAGGGTTGGTTCGCCGTTGTATCTCATTCTGTTTGGAATTGCGCTTTCTTTTTTGCCGGCTGCTATGCTGGCGAATATCCATGCAAGTTGTATGAAAATCCAACCACGCTATTGAGTGAAGCTTTTCTTGCCACCCTGCTTGTCCTTATTGCATATTGGCTATATCAGAGGAGAAGTTACTTACTTGAAAAGAGGATGTAAGGTTAGCTATCAATTACAGCAAGTCTTGAACAATTTGCTCCTCAGTAAAGGATGAACATGCAGCTTAGGACATGGATTCAATTACAATTGAGCGTTACAGTCAAATATTAGTCCAGGTTTATTTATCCACACAGCTCGGAAGCCCGGTCGAGCACGTAATAAACGTGTGCCGAATCTAGTGGCCAAACTTACTTGGGCTAGGGATTTCAGGCTCTGGATCTACAAGAAAAGAAACCTGAAGACAGCAGTTCGAATCTGCTCCGGGCTACTCATAATCTTAACTTGTTCTAGGACCCGCATTAATGATTTCCATGGGTATATTTTCGAATTTCTGGAAGTTCTTGGTAAACAAGGAAGCAAGTCTTTTAGCAGATTCCAAATACTTCTGTTTGTGAGACCATGTGTTGATAGGATCCAGGATATAATCCGGAACTCCAGGACATGAGGTCGGAATCTCCACATTAAATATTTCGTGTCGCCTATAAGACACTTTTTCCAAATCGCCGTCGACTGCGGCTTTCACCATGGACCTAGTGTGCTGAAGATTCATCCTACGTCCAACCCCATAAGGTCCCCCTATCCATCCTGTGTTTATCAGATAAACCTTTGAATTGTGTTCGGAAATTCTTTTGCCTAGCATGTCAGCATATACTCTTGGCTTCAACATCATGAACGGTGCGCCAAAACAATGAGAAAAAGTTTCTTGTGGTTCAGTGATGCCCCTCTCAGTGCCCGCCAACTTACTAGTATAACCAGACATAAAGTGATACATAGCTTGCTCTTTCGACAATCTTCCAATCGGAGGGAGTACTCCGAATGCGTCAGCTGTGAGGAATATAATGACCGCTGGATGGTTCCCTATACTTGGTAAAACGGCGTTTGGAATGAATTCGATAGGGTAAGCAACCCTAGTGTTTTCTGTTAGCGATTCATCATCAAAATCGGGCTCACGATTTCGGTCAAGGATAACGTTCTCCATAACCGAACCAAACCGTATTGCATTCCAAATTTGTGGTTCCTTGGATTTTTGCAAATTTATGCATTTTGCATAACAACCGCCTTCAAAATTGAAGATGCCATTCTTCGACCATCCGTGTTCATCGTCTCCGATAAGACGTCTCTCTGGATCAGCTGAAAGTGTCGTTTTTCCGGTGCCTGACAAGCCAAAGAAAAGGGCTGTCATTCCATCATTACCTTTGTTCGCGGAGCAATGCATAGGAAAAATACCTTTGAGAGGTAGCAGATAATTCATTACGGAGAACATTGATTTTTTTATTTCTCCCGCATAGGACGTAAAGCCGATCAACACAAGACGTTTCGTGAGATTGAGAATGATGAATGTCTCACTTTTTGTTCCGTCTACTTCCGGAAAAGCCTGAAAATCAATCATAGATAGTGTAGTAAATGATGGATCATGCCTTAGAAGCTCTGGTGGGGTTGGACGAATGAAAATCTGCATTGCAAAGAGATTGTGCCATGCACTATCTGTTATTGTCCTAATCGAAAGCCTGTTCTCTTTCTCCGCTCCAACAAATCCATCGAACACAAAAGCTTCCTTTCCCTCAAGGGATCTTTTCATTCTATTCAAAATTCGATCAAACTTATCAGGCGATAATGGGTGATTTATTTTTCCCCAATCAACTGAGTCGTGTGTGAAATCATCATCTACAATATATCGGTCACCAGGCGATCGGCCTGTAAACTTGCCAGTTTTGACCGAAAGAGCCCCGGTTGCAGAGAGTTCCCCTTCACCCCTATGAATGGCAGCTTCGATCAATGATGGAGGAGGCAGGTTTCTGTGAAGCTTAGCAAAGCTAAAACCCGCTTCCCTTAATTGAACAGAACATCTAAAGTCCGATGCTAACAAACTGTCACTCATTGATTCGTTTTATGCGAGTTTTTGCATATTTAATTGATTTCCTCGAATTGCGGCATCAGAGTCTACAAAATCTGAATTGATTGGGGTGGACATCATTTAGGTGAAGGTTCTTGGCAGAGTCGTGAAAATCCTGTTTAAACAAGAATGATTATTTATGGGATCTGTCAGATACCTTAATCGTGTCCGATTATTATGAGGTGCTGAACCTGCATCGATCGGCATCCCTAGAAGATATTAAACGATCATTTAGGCAGCTCGCGTTAAAACATCATCCAGATCGGAACAGGAACTCGGAAGATTCCAGAAAGAAATTCATGGAGGTTGTGGAGGCGTACGAAATTCTATCGGACGATCAATCACGGAAAGAATATGATCGGAGTTACAAGTATAAAGAGTTCAGGGTAAATCCTAAATGGACACCCCCTGCTGATTGGCAGAAAGTGTACAGCTATGAACATTTGAAGAAGGAATCGGATCGATCTAACTTTGCAGGAGGTATGTGGGACATTAGCGACAGGGCAAGCGGAAGTCTGTGGAAGGCTACATTATTCTTGTTTGTAGGCCTACTTGGGTTGGTCGCATTCATTTTGTGGATTAGGTGATCCTTTTCTTGATCTGCAAAGTATACTGTAAGTACAAGCCTGGCTCAAAGAATTGATATATGGATATACTCTCCTTGAACTTTGGTACTTTATTCACTTTAGGCTATCTTTTAGCAAGTCCAGCCGCAGAAGGAATAAAAGGGGACTGCAGATTATTTTTGACAAAGAATGAGAGTTGTTGCTATAGGTAGTAGGGTATTTGTTACCAGCTTCCAGTTGGCAGGAGTTGAAGGTATTAAGGCAGGCACTGCGGAAGATGTATTGAATGAGATCAACAGAATTAGTAATAGCGATGATGTAGGACTAATTCTTGTTAGTGACGACTTAGGGAAGCAGATTCGATACCAATTAACCGGACTGCGATCTAAGAAGCCAATTCCACTAATCTTTGAGCTTCCATCACCCGGAAGCACAAAAGAAACAGTCGACTACCGCGCCCTACTCAAACAGATCCTTGGCGTATGATTGGAAGTTAGATCTGCACATTTAAGTACTTGCTACAATGTCAATCGCTTGAATTCTAGAGAGCTTTTCTTCCAAAAATGAGGTAGGTTGTATGGCCTATCATCCTCATAGCCGGCCTTGTTTTTCCTGTCCTGGCTTCGATATTCCTTATCATCAACTCCGTAGATTCAACGAATACAAAACCAAACTCGGTTAGGGTCGAGGACATTTTTTCTAATTGATTCATCGTAGGGCATATCGCAACAAGCGTTCCACTAGGTTTCAGTGATTCGTATGTCTTCTCGACCATAGTCCAGGGGTCTCCAATATCAATGACAACTATGTCAACATCACCACAGTTTGATTCTTGGAACTGGATATTTTCATGAAACGTTACAAAATCAGACAGACCTGCCTTTTTAATATTTTTCTTAGCGATCGTGCTAAATTTTGAATTCACGTCAAAAGTATAGACATGCCCAAGTGGTCTGGCGGAACTAGCCAAGTATGTCGTTAATCCTCCGCTGCCGGTGCCGACTTCTAGAACTCGTGAACCGCTTGTGAGTCCGCTTCGAATACCGATATACGCTAGATCCTTGGGATATACAATTTGCGTTAGCCTTTCCGATTTCATCACGAAATCATATACCAATGGTTCTAGTAGAGTGACTTTCTTTCCTTTGGAAGATAAGAGATATGAACCAAATTTAGAGCCTATCGCTTCTCCTATATCAAGCACGCCTAAATGAGTGTGGAACTTCTTTCCAATATTTGCCTCCACCAACCAAGTTTTTTGAGGAGAATGGTAAAGAAGTACGTAAGATCCCTCTTTAACAATCATTAATTAACAATCTTGTACGGATGATAAAAGTTAATCCCAAATCGTACCAAGCCACTATTCAAAATGTTGATATAAGATAATATGCTTTAGAAGCAATCTTATTTATCTTCAACTTTATCGGAAGCGTGAACGTAGGTTAATTTAAATTTGAGGGGCATTGAAAAGGAAAAGTCCATAGTCGATGGCTTGATATTTAGAAAATGATGTCAACGAAGGCAGTTTGCATACTTAGTGGAGGATTAGATTCAGTTGTTTCGGCACTATATGTTAAGAAAGTTTGGAATCTTGTTCCCTATACGATTACCTTTCATTATGGTCAAAGAGCCACAGAGGAAAGGAGAAGAGCACGGGCTTTTTCTACAGTGTTGGGTTCTCATGCTCACAAGGAGATAGATATAAGTTTTATGAAAGATCTGTACGGAAGCACTAACACGCTCACTGGAGCGGATACCATTGTTCCGAAAAAATTTCACCAGTCAATAGTTGTTCCACACAGAAACTCAATTTTTTTGACAATAGGCGCTGCGTGGGCTGCTAGCTTAAGAGTTGGTATTTTGGTATATGGGGCACATGCTGACGACCAGAATTATCCCGATTGCAGACCAAAGTTCGTAAGCTCTTTTGAAAACATGCTGAACGAATCTGACTTTGACGCCATAAACCTAGGTTTGAGAAAACGTATCAGAATCTGGTGTCCAGCAAAGGACAATATTCGCAAAACAGAGCTGGTTAAGATAGGATATAATTTTTTGGGTGATAAGATATTCGATACGTGGAGCTGTTATTTAGACGAAGCACATAACAGCCTAAATAGGCCAGTGCACTGTGGCGCTTGTGAATCGTGTATTAACCGAAAATCAAGTTTTAGCGGGGCAAATATTCCGGATAAAACAGTGTATGCAACTTGAGCAATTATTTCTTTCATTTGTATTTCGCCCCTGTTCTTGATCTAGGATTTCTTAAACAGGAGAGTAAGAGTAAGAATAATATCTGAACAAATCTGTACCGATGATGGAGTCCTATAGTAAGCTATTGTTACATGAAAAGGAGAAGGGCAGAGCCCTAAACAAAAAGAAAATTGAAAAGATTCTGAGAAAACTGTTGATAGAATTGGGTGAAAATCCTGACAGAGAAGGCCTAATCGGAACACCAAGGCGGATGGCAGAAGCATTTGAGGAGATATTTGCGGGTTATACAATGAGTTCCGGACTCGACGTGAGTTTCTCTGAGGAAACTGATGCCATAATTGCCAAAGATATTCAATTTTATAGTATGTGTGAGCATCATATGCTTCCCTTTTATGGCAAGATTCACATAGCCTATTTGCCTGAAGGCAAAGTATTTGGCATATCCAAACTAACACGTCTCGTAGAAAAGTATTCTCGTAGGATGCAAATACAGGAGAGGTTGACTAGGCAGATAGCAGACGAAATTACTAGAATGGGAGTTAGAGGGGTCGTCGTCATTGCTGAGGGCGAGCACTTGTGCATGAAAATGAGAGGAGTGAGAAATCACAGCCTTGTTGTCACAATGGCACACCGAGGTTTAATGGAGCAAAAAGAGCTTAGAGAAAATATTCTCACACTCATTTCTAATTCGAAACCAGGTCTACAATCTTTCTGAACGAATGACGTGATTTTTTCACATTAATCACAAAGGCTTATAAAAAAGAGTATTTTCTATAGGTAAGAAGAATGGCAGGCACTATTTTTCGAGTCCAGTCTCATAAGTTCAGCCAGGATAATATTCAAACTACCCTGGTTTGTTCCAAATGCGACCAAGTTTTCTCTAAGGATTTCCTCCTAGACTTGGAAGGTCAAACTATCGAATTCAAGTGTCCTGTCTGCGGAACTGTAGGTGAAACGGATCTGCCGTACAAGAGTGCGGAAGAGAGAGAAGAGCTTGATGAAGACATTGAGGATGTTGAAGAAGAAAGTGAGGAAGAGTTTGAAGAAGAATATTAGAACGTGAGACTACCATTATCTATTTCAAATTCCTTGATACAATTGAATTTGGTAGTTCCTTGGACGGAGCCCACAACCTACCATGGCCGCTTGGATTAGCCAGCTAAGGAAAGATGTATATTCTCAAGTAGAATATCTTCAAGGACTCAGACTTCCAAAATGCACGAGCATTAGAGAGGGGCTATTTGTTGGTTCAGGTGATTCGTACACTTGTGCTCTTTTGATGGAATATCTATCCAAGCATAAAATGCTCGCTTGTCATCCTTCTGATATAATCCATTGTCCGCAAATGCTATCGAACCATGAAATTTTCTTCATATCCGCATCTGGTAGGACTCGTTCAAACATTGAGGCTGCCAGCGTAGCTCGCAAATTCGGGATTAAAACTACCGCCATTACTGTCCACTCTAAAAGTGCCTTAGGAAAGATATGTAGGAATAGACTGATTCTGGATCGCTTGCTTGAACTTCAATCATCAAGCACTGGTATTCTGGAATTCACTGCTACGCTAATAACCTGTATGGCTTTGATAGGAATTAACGTTAACTTGAAGATCCTAGCCACGATAATGAGTGACGCTCGTGCACAGGTCAATTCTTATGATGTGGAGTTGTCGACTAGATCCAATTCAATCCTATTTCTTGGAGATGGCATATCATATCCGTTGGCGAGCTACGGCGCACTCAAAATGCAGGAGCTTTTCGGTTTTAGGTCATTTGGATATCTACTAGATGATTATTATCATTCACCTATTTTCAGCCTACGGAGGCCGGACAGGGTTTTTCTTCTCGACCCGGAAAAGGCAAAAAACTCTATGTCAGCGAATTTTTATGATAAATTGAGAAAGATTCATCCTCGCTCCTATTATTTTCAGCCACGGGTAGGCCAGTCTCTTTTCGAACAGACACTATTTTCTATATTTGTCATCCAAATCCTCAGCCTTACTATTGCAGAAAAACTGAAAATTGACGAACCCTATTATCTGTCAAATAAGAAGATACTCGAATTGAGTTCGAATCTAATTTACTGATCTCGAGGGTGTCATCAATTTTACTGCTAAAAACTACCAGGGCCATAAAGTAAAAGGATATACCATAGCCAAATTCCAAATTCAAACTCCGCAAATAGATATTAATAATTATTCCTTCATTATAAAACTGGCAACCTTCTAATGGTTCAGCCATTATTAACCAAAATTTAACATAATGCCAATGTAAACAGTATATATAGTTCTCCTTTATAAAGGCTGAATAGGGTATGCCTCAGACTAAACCAATAGTTAGCATCGAGAATGTAGTAGCGTCAGCCACGGTTAACCAAACCGTGAATCTCAACTTGATTACCCAGATTTTTCCAGATGTGGAATATCATCCTGATCAGTTCCCAGGTTTAGTTTTTAGACTAAAGTCACCAAAGACTGCCACTCTGATTTTTAGTTCAGGAAAGATGGTATGTACTGGGGCTAAATCTGAGGACCAAGCCATTAAAGCAGTAAAAAATGTAGTGCAAAAATTGAAAAAAGGAGGCATTTCTATAGAGCATGAACCATTTATTGAAATACAGAATATCGTTGCTTCAGCGAGTTTGGGGGGAAAAATTCATCTGGAATTGGCGGCTAGGGTACTCCCCAGGAGCATGTATGAACCTGAACAATTTCCAGGGCTTATTCATAGAATGCTAGATCCTAAGACAGTAATCTTACTGTTCGCTTCCGGAAAACTCGTTTGCACAGGAGCAAAGAAAGAAACTGAAGTATATAGGGCTGTGCATAATCTCCACAATCTCTTGGAAGAAAAGAATCTGATGATCTACGAAGGTTAGTACTCTTGGTAACAAGGAGGAATATGATAACCGAATGAAGTCTCTCGAAAGTAACGAAAATATCTGTTATCATTTGACGCGAATTAAGATCTCATATTCTGCTAGGATCTCGCCATTGTCCAATTTTTTTGTTTCGCCGGCTGTCAGTAGCCTCTGTTGGCGCAACATAATATGACTCATATTAATAGAGACACTGAGAATCTGGAGTCGATAATGATTCCAGAAATTGCGCCGCATTTGCCGAGAACAGATTTTGAGACGCATTACCTACTGGTGTTGTGGAATGCCATGGACTTCTAAAATTATTGTGACAGGTGAAAGGCATTGCCTCTGACTAACCATTTCTTAAGTAAAGGCTGGATCTTAAACCATACGGTGGAGATGACACTGTATGCCTGAGCTGTGGCTAAAGTATGGTGAAACTTCCGTAGTAGTGGACATAAAGTACGAAAATCTATCTGCTCACATTTATCCAACTCCATCTGCAGATTACATGGCAGAACTGCAATTAGAAGATGAACTATCCAATATGGATATAGCTGATAACACTATAATAGTTGTTTTATCGGTGTCAGAAGCGGTCTTGGCTTTAGTAGATCTAATCTCTCAAAGAGCCGCGCGAAAGGACTATGCTTGCATGGCTTTTGCTTCTCAAAAGAATCTTGCAAAACCCTTGAAAAATGTGTTGCGAAAACAGCTCTACCCAGTATACGAGGCAACATATGTTACACTGTTTTCCCTACTGAACAAGTATAAGAATGTGCTTTGCATCTCTCAAGCCAAATATGATCCGTTGTTTGGATATTGTGGAACCCCAACCTTGTTTCTTCGCCAATTCTCTCCAACAGAAATGAACGAAGCATTTTACTCACGATCAAATAATCTGCCTAACCCTCGGCAGAAGCTTGCACCGCTGGAAATAGCATTGCGAACAATTGACAATCTGAACGCAAATTCAATTGAAGTAGTCGGTAGTCCTAAGATCTTCAGCTTGCACCATGGGACGATTTCTCAGTCATTTAATAGTGCCACTCGCTCATTAGACCTTGGTCAGAAAACCGACCAGGAAAAGTCCCAAATTACGATAATAAGTCCGAGTGAGGACCTTGAATCACATCTTACTTTATGCTCGTCTCTGAACTCCCTGTGGAACGTAATAGAAATGGTTAAGGAGGGCGGACAGGCAGCTTTGCTCTCAGAAAATAGTATGGGCTTAGGTTGTGAGGCTTTAGAAATGTACGTCCAAGAAAGATTGGATATACAAAAGCACTTGGAAAAGAAGCTTCAATACCTAGAAGGCCTAGAGCAAGTTCTGTTCCTACAGGAGCTCACAAGAAACTATGCTTTAGGAATAGTATCAACTTTGCCCGAATATTATCTGCTAAAGTTGGGACTTGTTCCTTTCAAGTCCGCTAAGGATTGTCATGCTAAAGCCTTGTCGAAGTTTGGACGATCTCAAAAAATACTTGTAATCTCCGGTGCAGATATCCTCTCGTTAACCGGTTAGTCCAAACGTTTCGGATTCGGATAGTAACTATCGCTGCCTTTAAAGTACTTTTGATGTATATGCAGTGGCCTGAGCAAAAGGTTTGAAAATGGCTCAGTGTGAAATACAATGAATTTATCACTTTTTGATATAGAATTTTTCAGACCAGATAAGTATATACCTATATATTGAGAAAGCCACTAGCTGTATCCGAATTTGTGTTTCATATTGCATCATTTAATGCATCCACCAAATATGGGAGGTAGTCAAATATTTGTCAGCTGAGAAGAAGATTGTCAAAATAACTGATCATATTTATCAGCCCAAGCATGAGATTTTACCTAGACACGAAGCCAGTGCTGTCCTGAAACAATACAATGCTAAACCCGGCCAATTGCCGTACATAATGTTAAGCGATAAAGGCCTGCAAGACCTTGACGTGAGGCCTGGAGATATCATAAAGATTACTCGCAAAAGTGTTACTTCGGGTCAAAGTGTATATTACCGGTATGTGGTAGAGGGATAGGAATAATTTAGGTGGTAGTTGTTCGTTTTGTGGCCTATTATAAATGACATTTTAAGAAAGGAAGGTGTAGCGAGACAACATTTGAATTCCTACAATGAATTCATGGAGAGAGGAATTCAAAGTATTATTGATGAAGTTGCCGAAATAGAAATAGAGACTTCTGAATACCCTTACAAGATAAAGCTTGGAAAGATAAAATTGCAGCAGCCTCGAATTATGGAGCTTGACGGCTCAATAACCCACGTAGCACCTATGGAGGCACGATTGAGAAACTTGACGTATGCCTCGCCGATCATGTTAGAATGTAGCATAGTAGAAGACGGCAAAATTTTGGAATCGCGTTTTATTCACATAGGGGACATGCCAGTGATGGTAAAGTCAAATGCCTGCATATTGCATAATATGCCAGAATACAAGCTGATCGAATTGGCAGAAGATCCCAGAGATCCGGGTGGATACTTTGTCATCAATGGTTCCGAGAGAGTCATCGTAGGATTAGAAGATCTTTCATATAATAAGATTATAGTCGATATGGAAGAGGCCACCGGAACTCTCCTGTACAAGGCTAAAGTATACTCCTCTATTGTCGGCTATAGAGCAAAATTGGAACTAATAATGAGACCTGATGGATCTATTGTAGCAAAGATACCTGGATCTCCTGTGGATGTACCCTTGATCACATTGGTGCGTGCTCTGGGACTAGAAACAGACAAGGACATTGCAAACGGGGTATCGCTGAATACACTCATACAAGACGAGCTTGAACCCTCTTTTGAAAAGTCAAGTGATGTTCTTACAAGTAGGGATGCAATAATCTATGTAAGCAAACGTATTGCTCCTGGTATGCTTGAAGAATTTCAAATCAAGAGAGCAGAGACCCTTCTTGATTGGGGGCTTTTACCTCACCTAGGAAAGAACCCTGATAACCGGCATGAAAAAGCCCTCTTCCTTGGGGAGGCGGCCAGCAAGTTGATTGAACTTAAACTTGGTTGGATTGACGCAGACGACAAAGATCATTATGGTAATAAGGTAATAAAGTTCGCCGGTCAAATGCTCGCGGATTTATTCCGCACCGCATTTCGGAATTTGATACGCGATATGAAGTACCAGCTCGAACGGTCAGGTCAGAAACGAGGAATTAACGCTGTTGCTGCTGCTGTCCGGCCTGGAATAATATCAGACAAGCTGAATAATGCAATTGCAACTGGAAATTGGGGACGAGGTCGCGTCGGAGTAACCCAGCTACTCGATAGGACAAATTACATGTCTACAATAAGCCACTTGCGGCGTATTCAATCCCCTCTTAGCAGAAGTCAGCCAAATTTTGAAGCAAGGGATCTCCACGCAACACACTTTGGTCGTATCTGCCCTGCTGAGACACCAGAAGGATCTAACTGTGGATTGGTCAAGAACCTGGCTCTATCAGCCATAATATCAGTAAGTGTCTCTTCCGCTGAAATTGTCGAAAAGCTCTTTGAATTAGGTGTCGAGCATGTTGATGAAGCAAATGATAACTTGAAGAGGATTGGAGGTAGAGTATTTGTTGATGGGCAACTTGTTGGTTATGTAGAAGACGGCGGGCATTTAGCCAACACTATAAGGACAATGAGGAGATCTGGCAAAATTCATCCCCATGTAGGCGTATATCTCTACAGCTCATTAAACGACAACGCAACCAAGCGCCTTTACATTAGTTGCAATTCTGGTCGTGTTCTTAGACCGTTAATTATTGTCAAAGACGGTCGCTCCCTGATAACTGAGGAAATAATTGAAAAAATTCAAAAGAAATTTCTTTCATGGACTGATCTACTGCATACAGGAATCTTAGAATTAGTTGATGCTAATGAGGAGGAGAATTGCTATGTTAGCATCGGCACCGATGTTATAGACCCTTCACACACACATTTGGAGGTTTTTCCCTCATCCATCTTGGGGGTTGGGGCATCCATTATTCCTTACCCGGAACACAATCAATCGCCACGAAATACCTATGAGAGTGCAATGGCAAAACAGAGCCTCGGGTTTTCAACCCCTTTGATGAATGCGAGCACATATGTCAGACAACACTTAATGCTCTATCCTCAAACTCCAATGGTTAGCACCAAAGCAATAAATCTGTTAGGTCTAGATGATAGGCCAACCGGGCAGAATGCAATTGTGGCAGTCCTCCCCTATGAAGGTTATAACATAGAGGATGCTGTTGTATTTAACAAATCCGCAGTAGATAGAGGTTTTGGAAGAACCTTCTTTTATAGAGTGTACGAAGCAGAGGCTAAGCAGTATCCAGGCGGCATGAAAGATAATTTCGAATTACCTTCATCCGATGACAATATACGCGGATACAGAGGGGAAAAGGCGTATCGCCTCCTAGAGCAAGATGGTGCCATAATGCATGAAGCTGTGGTTATAGGTGGCGATATTCTGATAGGTCGTACTTCACCTCCAAGATTCATGGAGGAATATAGAGAATTCGAGGTCAAGGGACCATACAGACGGGATACCTCTATAGGAGTTAGACCCTCAGAAAATGGGGTTGTTGACACGGTTATAATGACTCAGTCCGTCGAGGGTGGCAAAATGTTTAAGATACGTGTTCGTGATATGCGAATTCCTGAAATAGGCGATAAATTTGCATCAAGACACGGCCAGAAGGGCATCGTTGGCATGCTGGTTAACCAAGAAGATCTGCCCTACTCAGAGAACGGGATAGTCCCTGATGTCATGATTAATCCTCATGCATTCCCATCCCGTATGACAGTAGGGCAGTTTTTGGAATCACTTGGCGGTAAAGCGGCTGCACTACGAGGTAGAATCGTAGACGGGTCGGCATTCTTAGGAGAAAAGTTAGACCAACTCAAGGATGTTCTGCAAGAATATGGCTTCAAATTCACGGGAAAAGAAGTAATGTATGACGGCAGAACTGGAAGAAGATTCCCCGCTGATGTTTACGTAGGTGTAGTTTACTATCAGAAATTACATCATATGGTGGCAGATAAGATCCACAGTAGGGCTAGAGGTCAAGTACAAATGCTCACCAAACAGCCAACCGAAGGTCGAGCAAGAGGAGGAGGTCTAAGGTTTGGTGAAATGGAACGCGATTGCCTTATTGCGTATGGTGCTTCAATGATGCTCAAGGATCGACTTCTAGAGGAGTCAGACAAGGCCGAAATAAATGTATGCGAGCGATGCGGTCTCTTAGCATATTATGACATTAAACAGCGCAGATATATTTGTAGGGTATGTGGGGACAAGGCAAAGATTTCTTCTGTCATAATCGCATATGCCTTTAAATTGTTGTTGCAGGAAATGATGAGTTTGAATGTTGCTCCGCGCCTGTTGGCGAAGGACAAAGTTTAGGAGGCGATTTTGATTTGACTGAAGAATCGATGAAAATATTGGGAGGAATAAAATTTAGCATCTGGTCGCCCGTGGAAGTACGCAAATTTAGCGTTGCCGAAATTACTGCACCAGAAACTTATGACGAAGACGGTATGCCTGTTCAGGGAGGCCTAATGGACAATAGACTTGGTACGCTGGAACCAGGTCAAAAATGTGGGACATGTGGTAACACATCGGCAAGATGCCCTGGACACTTTGGGCATATAGAGCTTGCCGAACCGGTTCTTCATATTGCTTTTGTGGATGATATTCACAAACTTCTTATCACTTGTTGCAGATCCTGTAGTAGAGTAAAACTAGGCCAAAGCGACATCGAGAAATATCGTGCGTTGCGGACCGCAAAAGCTGCATATTCCGTTATAACACTGGAGAACATTAAAGATGAAATAATAGAGAAGGCAAAAAAAGTTAAGGTGTGCCCTCACTGCGAGAAAGAACAGTATGAGTTAGTCTTTACTAAACCAACTATTTTCGTGGAAAAGACCGAAGCTGGTGAGAACCGACTGCTCCCGATTACCATTAGGGAAAGAATGATGAATATCCCTGATGACGACCTTCTTCTGCTTGGATACGATTCCAAAACTGCAAGACCGGAATGGTTTGTGCTGCAAGTTCTGCCTGTACCGCCGGTCACAGTAAGACCATCAATAATACTGGAGACAGGTATTAGATCTGAGGACGATCTGACCCACAAGTTAGTAGATATCATTCGGGTCAACCAAAGATTGAAGGAGAGTAAAGAGGCAGGTACACCTCCATTAATAGTTCAGGACTTGGTAGATCTATTGCAGTACCATGTGACCACATACTTCGACAATGAGGTTTCTGGCATTCCACAAGCACATCATCGTTCTGGAAGGCCTTTGAAGACACTTACTCAAAGATTAAAGGGCAAGGAGGGTAGATTTAGAGGGTCCTTATCTGGGAAGCGAGTCGATTTCTCTAGTCGAACAGTAATTTCTCCAGATCCTAATCTAGCAATCTCCAATGTGGGTGTTCCTGTTGACGTTGCAAAGAAGCTTACCATTCCCGAAACAGTCTCTCAATGGAACCTTGAACGTCTGAAAGCCCTTGTTGTTAATGGACCGAATATATATCCAGGAGCGAATTACATTATCAGGCCCGACGGTGTCAAAATTAGACTCGATTATGTAAGCGATAGGGAGATGGTAGCCGATTCACTCGCTTCAAACTATGTAGTAGAGAGGCATCTTTCGGATGGTGATATTGTGATCTTCAATCGTCAGCCGTCGCTCCACAGGATGTCCATAATGGCTCATTACGTTAAGGTTCTTCCCTATCGCACATTTAGATTGCATCCAGCTGTTTGTCCTCCTTATAATGCAGATTTTGATGGTGATGAGATGAATTTACATGTACCTCAGAGCGAAGAGGCTCGAGCGGAGGCGGCGCTGTTAATGAGGGTCCAAGATCAGTTGATATCTCCTAGGTACGGAGGACCTATCATTGGTGGTATCAGAGATTTCATTACCGGTGCCTACATTCTCACCTCAGGAAACACATTTCTGAACAGAGAGGAATTTGCTAACATGGCCCTTAGTGGAGGCTATGAGGGTGTACTTCCTCAGGCGGATTCAAAAGATAAAGATTCTCAACTTTACAGTGGCAGACAGCTTTTCTCGCTTTTCTTCCCAAGCGATTTCAACTTTGTTGTTACTTCAAAGTGGAACAAAGCATCCAAGGGCGAGGGCAAGGATGTTATTATCAGAAACGGTCAACTCCTAGGTGGAGTTATAGACAAGGCATCTATTGGCGCCGAAGAGCCAGACAGTGTGCTTCATCGTATAGCAAAGGATTACGGAAATGATACAGCGAGGAAATTTTTGGACTCGATCCTGATAATACTCAAGACATATTTAACTCAACGTGGATTCTCTTACGGTTATTCAGATCTATGGTTAAGCGATGAGACAAGAAAGGAAATTCGTGCCATTATCGAGCGAGCCTACGAGAAGGTTGATGAGTTAATAAAACAATACAAAGATGGTACCCTTCCTCTGACGAGAGGTTTATCTCCCGAAGAAGCTCTGGAACTCTATGTGGTTAATGAATTGTCTCGGGCCAGGGATAGGGCAGGAAAAACAGCAGATCGAGCATTTCCAGACGATAATTCTGGCGTAATTATGGCGTCGACTGGTGCTAGAGGTTCAACGTTGAATATAGGGCAGATGACTGCTGCTTTGGGTCAACAATCCATTAGAGGGAAGCGAATTAACAAGGGTTATCATAATAGATCTCTGCCTCATTTCAGGATAAATGATACTAATCCTGATGCGAAGGGCTTTGTCAAATCCAATTATCGGGACGGATTAAGTCCTTTGGAATTCTTCTTCCATGCGATGGGGGGTCGAGAAGGCTTAGTAGATACCGCTGTAAGGACCCAACAATCTGGATACATGCAAAGAAGGCTGATAAATGCGCTAGAGCATCTGAAGATTGAATACGATCTGACTGTGCGAGACCCCCATGGAAATATCATACAGTTTCTGTACGGTGAAGACGGAATCGATCCTGCGAAGAGTGACCATGGAGAGGCTGTAAATATACTGAGATTAATCGAAGGAGAATCAATTGTGGACGAGGGCAAGAAAGCCACCGACGTTGAAATTTCAAAGATACTCAGTTCTTTAGGCGCAAATCTCAACGTGAAAGTAAAGTCTAATCTAGAGACAACTCTATTAAATAACCGACTGAGCAAGTCAGGAGTAGAAAAAGTTGTTCGAAAAATTGTAGATTTCACTGAGAAGGCCATGGCAGAACCTGGTGAGGCTGTCGGTGTGGTAACAGCACAATCCATTGGGGAACCAGGTACACAAATGACTCTTAGAACCTTCCACTTTGCTGGCGTCAAGGAAAGGAACGTAACGTTAGGATTGCCTCGTTTAATTGAACTAGTAGACGCACGTAAGAAACCAGTTACACCAACTATGGATATTTACCTGGATGAAGAACACAGGGTTACTAGGGAAAAAGCGTTACAAGTAGCCAAAGAAATTATTTACACAAGAGTTTCTGACCTGATAGACAAAACTGACATCGACTATAGCGGAATTCTTAATTTTTACTTCTCTGAAGCACAGCTAGCTGAACGCGGATGCGAATTAGACCAGGTATTTGATGTATTGAAGGGGTCAAAGAAGAAATACGAAATTAGCATGAAAGATAAGCCTTATCACATACGAATTTCGATTCCAGACAACCCAGACGCCCAAACCATCCTGACATTGAAGAATAAGCTCTTAAACACAAGGGTTAAGGGTGTGCCTGATATTGAAAGAGTAACTATCGTAAAACAAGATGAAGAATGGGTTATACAAACGGCAGGCTCGAACCTATCCAAGGTCGTCCAAATCCCTGGTGTAGACACAAGGAGAGTTTCAACAAATAATGTTTACGAAATTTGGCAGACATTAGGGATAGAGGCTGCGAGAACTGCATTGGTGAAGGAAATCACAAACACTTTGGAGGAACAGGGGTTGGAGGTCGATTTACGCCATATCATGTTGGTAGCCGATTTGATGGCATCTAAGGGGTATCTTCAACAAATAGGAAGGCATGGTATTGCAGGTACGAAAACTTCTGTACTGGCCCGCGCAGCGTTTGAGATTACAGTTCCCACCATAGCGCGCGCTTCTCTTGAAGGTCAGATAGAGACTTTGAGGGGAGTAACAGAAAACGTTATAGTAGGAGCCACAGTACCCGTTGGTACCGGCATGGTTGATCTTTATATGAAAGTAAAGGAGGAGAATGCTGATGAAAGCGCTAGAGAAGCTCATTAAAGAAGCGGTAGCAAGTGGAAAGTACAAGAAAGGCGCTAGGGAGGTAATGAAATTTGTCAAGGGATCAAAACTTATTCTTGTTTCTGATTCAGTTAGTGAGCAGAACAGAAGCAGCATTGAAGATGAGGCGAAATCTATCGGTATTCCGGTGCTTAAATTTCAAGGAAATTCGGTCATGTTAGGAAGGTCATGCAACCGGCCGCATAGGATATCAGTACTCTCTATTCGGGCGGGAACTAAAGAAGAAATTCAAAATGCCCTCTCTGAAAGGTAAAGTAATTGTATTTTTTCAGTTGCATGAAATCATGGTATAGCTGCTTATTGATAGTGTTAATTTGGTGATTACATCACGCAGAATGTATTCAAGCACGTGTGTGTCTTTGATCTTGATAAGTACCTTTTCTATTATCTGTATGACCTGGAAGACTTAAATTGGCGACAAAGAAACAGATGCATGATTCGTGAATTGCTTATATGGGCTTTTCGTGTTTATGGTAATAAGAGGCTTTAAGATTTGACGGAAAAAATTAAGCTAACTTCGGATGAATTGCGACTTATGTCTCTATTTCAGAGCGTCACGAGTGTAACTGCACGAGATTGTGTGGTTGATGATAAGATGGAGCGTGTTATTTTCATTGTCAATAGAGGCCAGATGGGCCTAGCCATAGGAAAGGGGGGTGCGACTATACGACAACTACAAAATGTGGTGACTAAAAAGGTTGAGCTAGTTGAATACTCTGATGATGCGAGTGATTTCGTCCGCAATATATTGAACCCTCAAATGGTAAACGATGTAAAAATCACTCATAGAACTGACGGCTCCAAGCAAGCAGTAGTACTAGTGGATGCAAAGCGAAAAGGTATAGTAGTGGGGAAAGAAGGAAGGAATGCAGAGAAGGCTAGATTGCTAGCTAAGAGGTACTTTCAAATATCCAATGTTCTGATAACAAGTGCATCTGAAAGAATGGTTGGAAACGAGGTAATAGATTAGTTGGCCAAATCACCATTAGGTCTATTCGCTGGACGGGTACTCAAGACGAAGAGGAAGCGTGCACGCTGGTCGAATAAGTATTACAAGAGGCGAATGTTAATGCTTGACAAGAAGGCTAACCCTCTTGAAGGAGCTCCGCAGGCCAAAGCAATTGTTCTTGAAAAAGTTGGAATCGAATCAAAGCAACCGAATTCAGCAGTAAGGAAATGCGTTCGAGTACAACTTATAAAGAATGGAAAAACTATCACCGCATTCTTACCGAAGGACGGAGCCTTAAATTTCGTAGATGAACATGATGAGGTAATGCTCGAGGGAATTGGGGGTTCAATGGGGGGAGCAATGGGTGATATTCCTGGAGTGAGATGGAGAGTCTTCAAAGTAAACGGTGTCTCCCTTAATGAGCTAGTCTTAGGACGGAAGGAGAAACCCAGAAGGTAATTAGAATGAGCGGAAAGGAACAAGTAAATCTGCTTTTGTTCAACAAGTGGGACTCAAGGAAAATAGAAATCGGTGATATTGGCCTTCAGAAAGTAATATCGTTAAAGCCCTCCGTTATTCCGATCACTTTTGGAC
The DNA here is from genome assembly GCA_035641095.1 of Nitrososphaeraceae archaeon. Taxonomy (GTDB): domain Archaea; phylum Thermoproteota; class Nitrososphaeria; order Nitrososphaerales; family Nitrososphaeraceae; genus TH5896. The sequence goes on along the minus strand of DASQUV010000021.1, from coordinate 14,096 downwards.
GACATGAACATCAACGATTGAAAAAATCTGAGGTTAATATTGTCGAAAGGCTTGCCAACAAGTTAATGCATTTTGGCAAAAGATATGCAAAAAATACAGGGCGGATGGGTGGCAAGAAAGCAAAATCTCTAAATGTGCTAAAGACTGCATTTGAAATTATACACCTAGAAACTGGTAAAAATCCTCTTGCGGTATTTGTGAAGGCTGTCGAAAATGCATCTCCTAATGAAGATACTACTCGGATCGTTTACGGAGGAGTAGTTTACCACGTCTCCGTTGATGTGGCTCCTCTGCGACGGATTGATCTGGCACTCCGCTTTATAGCTGAAGGTGTTAGAGAATCAACGTATTCTAAACCACAAGCCATAGAGGAAGCTCTTGCGAGAGAACTTGTTCTGGCTTCAGAAAATGAAATGGCCAGTCACGCGATAAAAAAGAAAAATGAGCAAGAAAGAGTAGCAATGGCATCGCGATAGCTTATTGTATCGTTGGTGCAGATAAGAAATACTTTCAAACTTCAAGATGGAATTGAGTATTTAGCCTGAAACTTAAATAGCAAGGCCCCAGTGAAAATCAGTATAATGAATGGTAAAGATGAATTCCTATTCAAGAAAAGCACCTTAATAAGTACTGGCGCCGGAAGGGACATAATCAAACAAGCTCTATTGAGGGAAAAGGGATACAAGCAGTTTAGTAAATACAGCCGCGAAACCGAAGAACAATTTCAGGACTTTACCAAACGGTACCTGTTGTCATTACACAAGCTAATCATCTCTGACCAAAATCCATCTGCTACTCTTAGAAAATTCTCAGAAGAAATAGGATCTTCCGAGATGGTTCTTGATGACTCTAAAATACAGGACGTCATGGCGAGAATCTCTCGACCAGAAATTCTTGCAGACAGAGTGGAGCGTATATTAAATTCCAATTTTGTCTTAATGACTTTCCCCGTTCTTAATGCTTTGTTTGATGGTGCAGCTGCATTCTTTCAAGAAAGCATTAGTCCCGAGGTTAGAACTACGATTATAGATGGACATATTATCGCAATCGATCTTAGCGAACCTATGGACAGAATCATTGACAAAGATGAGGACTTGGACTATCTGGATGATTATAAGTTAATGAATCCATATATTCTTGAGGCAGCAAGACAAAAAATCTCTGTTGGAGGAGACACGGTTCTTAGATCATTTGAAGAAGGCTTTAAGGATGCAAGAGTAGGACAGTATATTGACCTGAGACTTAAAGCCAGGCCCGAATCTATCACAGATGAGAATATGATGGGTTGCTACAAGAAGTATCGAGCAATTATGGGCACCGCGGCTAGAAATATGGCACTTAATAGAAAACCACTTGGTGAAATCTATCATTTGGGTATGGCAAAGGCCAGTGAAGGTGTAGGTTGTGGAAACGAGATCCAGGATGCAATTAAGAATGGTTCAATAAAAATTCCTTCTTGGCCTCTGTACTATAGTATTATCACTGGGGACGTGCGGAAGGCTTTCGAACTTACAATGAGAAAAAGCTCAAACTACTTGGACGAGGCAAAAATTGCTCTTGATATGCTTCCTGATGAATATGGATTTAGACCGTTCTTAGAATTCCTCTTCCAGTATGTCAACCATTACAATCAGTTTTGGTTCAATGAATTGAATAAGAGGGACCTTTATGCATTGTTACAGAAGAATTTAACATTGACTGACCTCCATAAAAGATGACGGCTGCATCATCACAATATTATCAAGAACGTTTATTATTCTAATCACTATTCTATCTTCAAGACTGAAATGTCTAGCGAGTACGAGAAGACCATAGCAAGGCTTATCCAAGAAAAACTTGAGAAATTAGAGTACTTGAAAAAGAAAAAAGACTGGGACGAATCTCGAGCACAGAGATTAGCAGACGAAATAGAAACGCTTGAAGCTTTGTTTGAAAATTACAACTTGGGCATGAATTATTTTCGACGAGCGAAAGGGGGAAGATCAGGACTCAGAGAATAAAATTTCTTGTACGTAAGGCTCGAAAACACTCGCGATTTCAAGTATCGTTTGTAACCAAAAACATCATTAAGAAGAAGGACCGAGGATCTCTTACGGCTCAAGAAATCCTGTAAATCTTGATGAGACGATTCGTAACTATTTATATACCTAATATTTGGCATATGACTCAGGCGATGCACGAGGAGAAGATAAGGAAGTTATATCATATCAAGAAGCTTTCTGAGGAAGGAGGCGGACCTGAGAGGATTTCCGCCCAACATTCAAAGGGTAAATTAACGGCGAGAGAAAGAATAAGCCTCCTGTTAGATGAGGGTTCTTTTGTAGAAATTGACAAGTATGTGATCCATAGGAATGATGATCCCTCAACTAAGACATATTTTGGAGACGGGGTAGTGACTGGATTTGGCACCGTTGATGGGCGAAAGGTGTTTGTTTACGTTTACGACTTTACCGTTCTAGGAGGCTCGCTCGGGGAAATGGCAGGAAAAAAGATTGTCAAGGTTATGGATCACGCTCTTAAAGTTGGTGTCCCTATTATAGGAATTTTGGATTCGGGAGGAGCAAGAATTCAAGAAGGGGTAATGAGTTTGGACGGTTATGGGGATATCTTCTATCGGAACACTCTCGCATCTGGCGTGATTCCACAGATAACTGCTAGCATAGGTCCTTGTGCTGGGGGTGCTGTTTACTCTCCCGCCATGACTGACTTTATAATTATGGTCGAACATGTGGGGCAAATGTTCGTTACAGGGCCTGAGGTAGTCCATGAGGTATTAGGTCAGGAGGTTTCGTTTGAAGAGCTTGGGGGCGCAATAACACATGCCAGCAAATCTGGGGTGGCTCATTTTGTAGCAAAGGATGAGCACGCATGCATTGATAATATAAAAAAACTACTTTCTTATATACCACAAAACAATAGCGAATTTCCTTCAACTGTTCAGCCAGTAGATGATCCGAATCGCATCGATTCTGCCCTTGCGTCTATACTGCCCGAAAATCCGTATGAACAATATGATATGAAGCAAATAGTTAAGTCAATTGTTGACGATGGAGATTTCTTCGAGGTACACGAGCTCTTCGCAGAGAACATTGTTGTGGGCTTTGCAAGAATGGGAGGAAGATCTGTAGGAATTGTTGCCAACCAGCCTTTGTATCTTGCCGGAGCACTGGATATTAACTCCTCCAATAAGGCTGCGAGATTCATTAGGTTTTGTGATTGCTTCAACATTCCAATTGTTACCTTGGTAGATACTCCTGGTTACTTACCTGGGACAGATCAAGAACACAACGGGATAATTCGGCATGGGAGTAAATTGCTCTACGCTTACTGCGAGGCATCCGTGCCTAAGATAACATGTATAATAGGAAAAGCGTACGGCGGCGCTTACATCGCCATGGGTAGCAAAAACCTCAGAGCTGACATGAACTTTGCATGGCCCACAGCTGAAATTGCGGTTCTTGGCCCAGAGGCTGCAATAACAATAATACATCGCCGAGATCTCAAGGAATCTGAGGACTTGGCAAGAACCAAGAAGACTCTTGCAAGAGAATTCAGAGAAAAATTCGCCAATCCTTATATCGCAGCAGAGAAGGGAATTATCGATTTGGTTATAGACCCAATGGAAACTAGGCCTATGATTATTAGGGCGCTTGATACCTTAACCACTAAGAGAGAGATACATCCATGGAAGAAACATGGGAACATCAATTTATAGAGGTGAATAAATCGCGACCAAGGCTATAGGCAAGATTCTGATTGCAAATAGAGGCGAAATCGCTCTAAGAGTTGTCCGTGCGTGTAAAGAACTAGGAATAAAATCGGTTGCAGTATTTTCTGATGAAGATACGCGCTCAGTCCACGTGAAAAGAGCTGACGAAGCATACAACATTGGACCGGCAGCTGCAGTAGAAAGTTATCTGAACATCAAGCGAATTATAGAGATTGCAAAGCAATCCGGGTCAGATGCAATACATCCAGGATACGGGTTTTTGTCCGAAAATGAAGGTTTCGCACAAGCTTGCAAGAAGAACAGGATAATATTCATAGGGCCTGGAAGTGAAGCTATGGAAGTCACCGGTGACAAAATGAAGTGCAAAGAGGTGATGAAGGTAGCAGGAGTCCCGTTAGTGCCGGGCAGTGACGGAGTAGTGGGGGATCTAGATGAAGCCGTTGAGATCGCAAAAGATTCTGGATATCCTGTTCTTCTCAAATCCGCATTTGGTGGTGGTGGAAGAGGGATTCGTTTGGCCAAGGATGAAAACGAACTACGGCAGGAATACGAAATGGCCTCCGCCGAATCAAAGGCAGCATTTGGGAAGGCTGCCCTGTATGTTGAAAAATGCCTCGAGGGAATCCGCCACATTGAGTATCAGCTTATTCGCGATACACATGGCAACAGCAGGCACCTTTTCGAACGTGAATGTTCCATTCAGAGAAGGCACCAGAAGCTCATTGAAATGTCTCCTTCTCCCGTTTTAGATGCTGAAACTCGCAAGAGAGTAGGCGAAATAGCAGTTAGAGCTGTGGATGCGGTGGATTACGTCAATGCAGGAACGGCAGAATTTTTAAGGGACAACAAAGGAAATTTTTACTTTATAGAAATTAACTCGAGGTTACAAGTGGAACACCCGGTCACTGAATTAGTTACAGGGTTAGATCTTGTAAAATTGCAAATTTCAATAGCGCAAGGAGAAAAAATTCCTTTCAGGCAGGAAGATTTACAGTTAAGGGGAGCAGCCATTGAATGCCGTATAAACGCAGAAGACCCATTTAACGAATTCGCGCCATCAGTAGGATTAGTTCCATCATGTAATCTGCCTTATGGACCAGGCGTACGTGTGGATTCATACCTGTACCCTGGCTGTATGGTGTCCGGATATTATGACTCCTTGGTGGCAAAGCTCATTACTTGGGGAAACCATTTCGAGGAAGCTAGGAGTCGGATGATTAATGCACTAAATGAATTTGAAGTTGAGGGTGTGAATACAACTATACCTCTCTACAAAACGATAATGAACGAGGAGCATTTCAAAAGGGGCGAGTTGTCAACTGACTATCTAGAACGATACGCCATAATGGATAAGCTTCTCAGCGATACTAAGGGTATGTCATCTAGGGCTCAGGTTCCTGCTCTCGCTGCACTTTTACTATATTCTGAGTTCATCAAGACCCATTCGGCCAGGCGGGGCGATGTTGCCACTTCCCATCACTTGCCAGCATGGATAAGGCAGAGAAGGGATTTTTGATGGAATTTAAGATAGCGCATTTGGAACAACTCATGAACGCAGAGTTTGTCAGCACCGTGGGCGAGTCTGAGGCCATGGTTAGGATTAATCAGAGAGATTACCGGCTTAAAGTCCTGAGATTCTCTACAAACATTCTGGAATTCATGATAGATAACTCCTACCACTACGCGAAGCTACTAAACTCGAGTACATTTGAGCTGAAGTTGCTAATAGATGGTACTGAAATTAAAATAAACAAGCATTCCAAGCTGTCCGAAGTTTTGGGAAAGTCATTATCCAAGATTTCACAGACGACCGGAGTAAACAATCTGACAAGTCAAATACCTGGAAGAGTTGTTAGCGTATTGGGTAAGCCAGGTGACTCGGTAAACAAGGGAGACTCAATCGTAGCACTAGAATCCATGAAAATGCAGGTTGCTGTAAAATCCCATAAAGATGGCAAGATAAAAGAAATAAAGGTTAAGCAGGGAGACACTGTATCCAGGAATGACATCATTGCTGTTATAGAGTAGCAACCTTGAAAAAGAAACATTCATTCACGTGCATCCTGTTTTCGCAGCGCAGGATTGGTAGACCTACTCAAGCCTTAACATTGCAAAGGAAATTGCCAAGCTATTTCTCCAATGCATGCTTTATCTCCCCGTAATTTGGCTCGACAAGTGGATTATCAGATACCCATCTATACTTAATTATACCGTTTTCATCCAGCACGAATACCGAACGCTTAGCTGCGTCATAACCTTCTAAAGGACCCAAGTTGGGCATCACAATGCCATATTTGTTTATGACCTCACGCTTGAAGTCGCTAAGAATTGGAAAATTAAGTTGTCTGTTCTCTGTAAAAATTTTGTTAGCAAATGGGCCGTCTACGGAGATACCGATCACCTGCGCTCCGAGGGATTTTAGCATATCTACAGAGTCCCTCAGTGCGCACATCTCACTTGTACATACAGGAGACTCCGCGGCGGGAAAAAAAGCAAGCACAAGTTTATTGCCTCTAAAGTCCTCAAGGCTTCGATTTTTCATCTCAACATCTGGCAGAGTAAAGCCTGGTGCTACTTTTCCTAAATCAGGGACTGAAGCTGTAGTCGACGACGACGATGACATGGACCAAACTACAACCACCGTCAATAAATTAATTTCGATATGTCAATTAATTGGAAAGCCGGAGTGTCTGCGTAGCTCCCTAATCGTCTCTTCCAAGGCTGCGACTACGCTCTCTACCTCGTTCAATGTGTTTTGATAACCAAGAGTAATACGCAGAGAACCTTCAATTTCTAATAGCGAAAGCCCCATGGCTTTGAGTACATGGGAGGGCCTAGATTTGTTAGAAGAGCACGCTGCCCCCGTAGACGCAGCAATTCCGAACTCATTTAGTTTTACAATGATGTCCTCCCCCTTAACCCCAAGAAAACTAAAATGAGCGTTATTGGGTAATCGTTGATTCATCGAACCATTGACTGAGCATTTAGGAATCGTAGATAAAACTCGATCAACGAGATAGTCTCTGAGTCCCTTTACGTTGCTCCAATTTTCTAACAAGTTTTCTGAAGCGATTCTGCAAGCCTCGCCAAAGCCTACTATACCATATACATTTTCCGTGCCCGATCTCAATGACTTTTCTTGACCGCCGCCGTCGATTAAAGGGATCAGCTGAATCGGGTCTCGAGAATATAAAGCTCCTACCCCTTTCGGTCCGTATATCTTGTGGGATGATAACGATAACAAATCTACACCGAGGTGCTTCACATCAATCGGAATTTTCCCCAGAGCTTGGATAATATCGCAATGGAAGAGGGCGTCAGAGCTCTCATGCGTAATTCTTGCTAATTCTCCGATTGGCTGAATGGTCCCCACTTCGTTATTCGCTAACATGATGCTTACGAGCGTTACATTATCTTTTTTTAAGATTTCAATCAAGGATTCCAATTTAACGATTCCATCCCTACTTACTTCTAGCAATTTAACATTGAACCCCTGAGCCTTTAAGGAATTGAAAGGTTGAAGTACTGAGTCATGTTCTATGCTACTTGAAATGAGAACAGTATTCTTATTATCTTTATTGATACCCAGTCTGGAAACGCCGCCCTTAATCGCTAGGTTATTGGCCTCTGTTCCACCAGATGTAAACGTTATTTCATGAGGACTGCTGCCTATTAGGTTAGCTACATGTTTCCGGGCTTTCTCGATCGCTCTTGAAGTCTCGAAGCCAAACGAATGCTGTGAGGAGGGATTTCCATAATGAATCCCAAGATAAGGAACCATTTCATGGATAACTTCGGGAAGAACGGGAGTAGTAGCCGCATTATCAAAGTAGATCAAGTCGCGGTTATCGATTGGCAAGGTCTCCTTCACTACTGTCCTATTTCACTATAACTAGGCTTCCTTGCCTGTATCCTCTCATGTCGACTGAAACATATCTAAAACCAAGTTCTTTGATCATTTTATCGGCTTCTTCCAACTTTTTAACATCAAATAGTCTATGGAGCTCTGCTTTTCCTACCTCAATCCGTGCAAGCTCATCGTGATCTCTTACTCTGACCTGTTCTACGTCAAAGATCGTCTTTATTATGGACTCGGCCTTTTCAATTCTAGAAATCAATGAATGTGTAATATCCTTCCCATGCGGGATCCTAGATGCCAAACAAGAATTTGCTGGTTTATTAGAGACAGACAGCCTGAAGTATTCTGCAATTTTTCGAATGTCCGACTTATTTAGGCCAACTTCAAGTAGAGGATGTCTTACACCTGCTTCCCGCAATGCTATAATTCCGGGTCTATGATCCCCTAGATCATCTACGTGTGTCCCGTCAACAATACTTTTGGCTCCTATTTCTTTTCCTTTGGAAACAAGATGGAATGCTAGGTCCTTTCGACAATGATAGCATCGAGCATTGTCATTTCTTGTAAAGTTTTGATTCACAAGCACATTGTACTCTACTATTTCATGCTTAATTCCTATTTCCTTAGCCACATTGACGGCACTTTTTAGTTCTTCCTCCGAGGTGGTAGCACAATTTGCCGTAATTGCCATAGCTCTTTGGCCCAATCGAATCTGAGCAGCCAATGCTACAACAGCACTATCTACTCCCCCTGAAAGGGCCACGATTACCTTGTCATTGATCACGCCGAACCATCTGAGCAGCAGATCGTATTTTTGATCTGACCCATCCAGTTCGCTAATGGAATTTATTTCCAAACTTGGATTGAATCTCAGATATGGCTATCTGATTTGCCATTCTTAAAGGTATTCTTAATGCCCCTGAAATTTTCCTGATATCATCAAATTCCGGTTTTGCATTCACAATTTTACCGTTAGAATCTTTGGACACCTTTACGTGTATAGTGAATTGCTCGTTTAATATCCTGCATTTCATGGTTATTATTTCTCTATCCAATACTATCCTATTCACTTCTTGAATTCGCACGCCCAAAGTTCCGGTCTCAGTAAACAGAAAATCCAAGGTAGCATCTACTCTACTGAAATCTGTTATGACTTTTATCGTATAGTTCGATCTGTTCTTCTTCGAAATTCCCGGTATAACAGTTACATCCTTTATCCCGCTTTTACTCAAGTGTTCGATGACGGCTCCCAGGTTCTCTCCAGTAATATCATCTACATTTGTTTCCAACGCAATCACTGTATCGTTTCCATACTTGAATGATGAACGGGAATTTCCCATTGTAAATCTTGTCACATTTGCAATTTCTCCAAGATCTTTTTCCCCTGCGCCAAATCCAATTCTTTCCGGTTGGAAGTCTGGGTATCTATTTACACTCCTAATGCAGAGGTTAGCAAGTAGAGCGGCACCAGTTGGAGTAGTTGTCTCGGTATCTGAGTACCCAGCGGTAAGGATAAATGGTCTGCCTAAGAAGATCTGTAATACAGCGTTAGTAGGATTCTGGACAATTCCATGCGATGAGTCTATTAACCCGCTTCCAGTTGCAATCGGTGTAGAGTAGACATTCGCCGAGAAGAGATCAAGACTCTCGGCAGCAATACCCGATCCTACTAAATCGACAAGTGTGTCGATATTTGATGCTTCATGGAGGTGAACAGTCCTAATACTCTTACCGTGAATTTTAGATTCAGCTGCGACTAAAGTTTGCATAGTATTCTGAATATATGATCTAGTGTGCTGCTCTAAATCTAAATGTCTGCAACAGCGAGAGGCTGCTGTGATAAGTTCCTTCCCTTTCCTGCTGGTCTTATAGTCCGTAGCTTTAAGCATGAATCGAGTTGCTCTAATCCCTTTAGACGTTACTTTTTCAAAAGCTGCTTCCACTATCTTTGCATCTTCCAAGAACTCTTCACAGGCATAAATAGAGTCAAGAACTCTTTTCCTGTTCGCCCCTGCATCAATAAGCGCTGAGAGAAACATATCGCCTGAAATTCCTGAAATTTGCGAATCAAAAACTGCAATTCCTGGCAATGACTAACTCACAATTAAGGCAAATGCATATTTAATTTATGGTTATGTTGATGATTTCAAGACTTAATTAGAAGACTTTTATTAGCGGCGCGGAGCGTATTTTTAAATCATATATGAATATCACTGTTATAGGATCGGGCAAAGTCGGAGCTTCAGCAGCATTGAATGCTTGCCTTAGAAAGTTAGGAGATGTTCTTTTATTAGATATAGTGAAGGGACTTCCCCAAGGAGAAGCTTTGGACATAAATCATCAATTATCTGAACTCGGCATCGATTGTAGGGTAAGAGGATCAAATGAGTACGCGGATATGCGAGGCTCAGACATCATCGTATTAGTGGCAGGGGTAGGAAGGAAGCCGGGAATGACCAGAATGGACCTCTTGACCACAAATGCAAATATCATCAAAGATATTGCTAATAAGATACGGTCGTTGGCAAGTCGAGCATTTGTGATCGTGGTCACAAATCCTGTTGACCCTATGACCTATTTGACTTTAAAACTGCTTGGTGGCGATAAGATGAGGATCATGGGAATGGGTAACATGCTTGATCTTTCTCGATTTAAGAGCTTTATTCACGACGTCACTGGATATTCACGAGGTTCCATAAGCGCGATGGTGATCGGAGAACATGGTGAGAACATGCTGCCTCTTCCGAGATTTTCCTCTATATCGGGAATTCCGTTAACCACATTCTTATCACCTGAACAAATAAAGACCACCTTGGAATCTACGAGAAAAATCGCTGCTGAGGTTATATCTTTAAAAGGTGCTACGATCCACGCCCCCGGAAATGCAATCGCTTCAATGATAGAATCCATTGTAAGAGACAGGAAAAGTCTTACGCCAGTATCCACCCTTTTGGAAGGAGAATATGGTGCTTCGAATGTTTGTCTAGGAGTTCCGGCAGTTCTCGGTGCAAATGGCATCGAGAAAATAGTTGAACTAAAACTGGATAGTTCAGAAAGAGAGATATTTGATAGAGGAGTAGCAAGTGTCGAAACTGCAATTTCCGAGATTGATATGTAAGGCTTTTATCATCCAGAGGTTCATTGGTTAAGAATGGACCTAGACCAGTTGCTGAACAAATACCTCCAAGGCAAGATTGGGATTAACGAAATTCGGAGAGAAATTTCGATTAATAACATAGCATATGTAGGAGAGAACATAGCACGCCTTGACGTACAGAGGGAAACGCGAAAGGGTTGTCCAGAAGTTATCCTTGCCATGGACAAGAAATACAATGATTTGTATGAAATTACCCTAAAGACACTGGAGAAAACTGGTCTGGCACTCGTTAGCAAGGCATCAGAGCACGTCTTTGCGAGACTCTCAGCTCAGCTGAAACAGGAAGGATATATAGTCGAGACAGCAGCACGTGGGGCAACCATTTTGGTATCAACCCATGAACTAACGTTGAATAGTAGTAATCCTCAGATTGGTATCATTTGTGCGGGGACATCGGATATACCTGTGGCTGAGGAGGCGAGAATGATGGCCAAAGCCATGGGCTGCGACGGTAATGTGCACTATGACGTAGGGATAGCAGGAATGCATAGGTTACTTCCAGCTTTGAAGAGCATGATGGAAAAAAACATAGAAGCTGTCGTAGTAGTAGCGGGAATGGAAGGTGCTCTTCCGTCAGTTATTTCAGCTTTAGTGGATGTTCCCGTCATAGGGGTTCCCACATCTGTCGGTTACGGAATGGGATCTGGTGGCATTGGAGCATTGACATCAATGTTGCAGACCTGTACGTTTGGCTTAGCAGTCATGAATATCGATAACGGCATAGGTGCTGGTGCCTTTGCGGCTCTGATCTGCAAGCGGATGGCGCTAAGGGATCACATGAAAGATAATATTCTCCACACACATGCGGGGGGAGATCCGGGTCAAGCCAACCTTCTCAAACGTTTATAAAGGCTTTTCATTCGTTGGTTATAATCACGTGAAAAGGTGCAGGTGAAAATATAATGGGTTACATTGCTACTCTGAAGAGGATTAGAAGCGGTCGAACAAATTACAGGAAAAGGGCTGCTCTGCTTCTCTCAAAGAGAAGATTTGTTACTATATCCGTTAGTGATGAGAATGTTCAAGCTCAGATTGCGTACCCGATGGCGAAGGGGGATGTTACTATCATCTCGTCGCACAGCAGAGAACTTGCAAGATTCGGTTGGAAGGGTTCTCTGAATTCCCTTCCCGCATGTTACTTGACAGGTTTATTGTTGGGCAAGAAGTCACTGCAGAAGAATGTAGATGAAGCTGTCCTGTATACAGGTAAGCACACGTTTACGTCAAGAGTCGCCGCGTGCCTTAAGGGTATAATTGATTCTGGGATGAAAGTCCCCGCATCCGATTCTTCGTTTCCGCCCGAGGAGCGGTTGGTGGGAAATCACATCGCCGAATATGCCCGACTATTACAAGACGAGAATAAAGAAGCGTATAACAGTCGATTTTCGCGGTTAATCACTAATAATTTTGATCCTACTCAATACAGCAGCTACGTCCAGAAAGTTAAGGATGCTATTATTACTTCAAACGGGACTGATAAAATTGAAGACCAAGGGAAGTGATTTGGAGTAGATTGAAATGAGCAGACAAAATCAGCAGCATTCTGAGTGGATACCGAGGACATCCTTGGGGTTGCTGGTAGCCAGTGGAAAGATAAACTCCATGGATGAAGTCTATGAAAATGGACTCCGGATACAAGAATCAGAAATTATAAAGCGTCTGCTTCCAGACATTAGAAGTCAAGTCGTTCACGTAGGTATTGTACAGAAGCAGACGGATGCAGGTGAGATGACTAGATTTAATGCTCTCGTAGCAGTAGGCAACGAGGCAGGGTGGTTTGGAATAGGAAAGGGTAAGGCATCTCAAATGAGAATCGCGATCGATAAGGCGACTAATACTGCCTTTTTGAACGTCATTCCTGTGAAGCGCGGATGTGGCAGTTGGGAGTGTCGTTGTAATCAAACACATTCAGTTCCGTTCAAAGTTACGGGGCGAGGCGGTAGTGTTACTATCGAAATTATTCCTGGCCCTCGAGGCCTTGGGCTGGTTGCAGGGGAGAATATACGCAATCTGCTCAAGTTAGCGGGTTTAACTGACGCATGGACGAAATCATTTGGATCAACAAGTACAATGTCCTCGACTACCAAGGCTATATTTGACGCTTTGCGGAGCACTTATAGTAAAGGATAGGGAGGTGCAACTAGAGTAATGGCTTATTTGGTTGTTAGGATGCGCGGTACTGTTAATGTTCCATATTGGGCCGATACTACCCTAGAGAGTCTTAATCTTGCAAAGAAATTCAGAGCAACTATTGTGCCAGAAAGCGCCGAGTATTCGGGGATGCTAAATAAAATCAGGCAGCTTGTTGCTTGGTGTCGCATTGACAATGACACAGTGAAAGATCTTTTAGATAAGAAAGGAAGAAAGACTGCATCACAGCCTCTGAAGGAAACTGACCTACCTAAGGAGTATAACAGTCTGGACAAACTAGCGTCTGATATTGCCAACGATGAGGTAGTATTTTCAAATCTCAACGGCATAAAACCATGGTTTGCGTTGAATCCCCCTCGTGGTGGGTTTAAAAAGTCTATCAAGAAGCAAGTACCTCAAAATGGGATCCTTGGCGAAAACAAATTGTTGATCGATCTCGTAAAGAAAATGATGTGAGAAGGTCACGGAGCAAGACTTATTTAAGGTTAGACCCATCTCCAACAGCAAGACGTTGGGTCTGAACGTGGGAGAAAAGTAACTGATTATGGCTACTAGATTTAGAAAGAGTCGAAGACAGAGGGGAAGTAGGTATTGTGGTTGGGGACAAATAGGACAACATAGACAATCTGGTAGCCGGGGTGGAATAGGCGGTGCTGGAAAACACAAACACTTGTGGATCAGAACTGTTATTGAAGAGCCTGAGCACTTTGGACACGATTCTACAAAGCCTTTGCGACGAAATATTCGAAATCGGTGGGTTAATTTGAGAGATGTAAACGATCTAGCTGCTCGGTTCGGCAGCACAAACGAACGTGGCAAGATAGTCTTAAATCTGAGATCGATCGGTTATGACAAGCTCTTGGGGACAGGAACGCTCCGAAAACCAATTGTCATTCAAGTAGGTAAAGTTTCTGCAAATGCAAAACAAAAGATCGAATTAGTCGGAGGCGAGATAATACATAATGAAGAAATCAGTTGAAAGTAGCGAGAGTCCTTTCCGGCGCGTCGTAAAGAAGTTATCTACATATATACCTCAGGTCGAAAAACCTCTAAAAAAATTAACCCTTACTGAGAAGTTTGTATGGTGCGGTATCGCTCTCTTTATCTATCTCATTATGGGACAAATCCCACTTTATGGAGTCACTGATGATCCTGCGTTTGATTTCCTTGCGTTTGCGAGGGTAATCTTTGCTGCTCAG
>DASQUV010000020.1:0-3860 GCA_035641095.1 Nitrososphaeraceae archaeon | reverse complement strand
AATATAATTGAAGCCCATGGAGGAAGAATATGGGCCACGAATAATGATGCAACAGCGACAGATGATGGAAGGAATGCCATGACTTCTACAGGTGCTACCTTTAGTTTTGCCCTGCCAGTCTTAGAGGTCGTTACAAAGTCGGACTAATCAGTACTCACTTAAAAAAGACTGGTGATTTGACTTGAGATTTAATCATTCGACGTAATTCTGATATATTTAAAAATTCTAGATATCTAGTGAAGGTAACTGCCTTACAGTGTCTTGTAACTCATTCCTCTATTGCTTCAAACGTTGACAGCGCTCCGTGTATAGACTCTGCTATCAGTCGATGCGCTTCTGCTCCACCAAAATACTTCTTCCTGGCATACTCCTCTGCAATCTGCATATGCCTTTCGAACTCTTGGGATAACTGACTCATCGTACCAGCCTTATCCTGTCGGTTATTATTCTCACCATGGGTTTGACTGAGATCCTTGAGTCTGTCATTTCTGTCATCGGTTGATGATCTTCATAATATCATCAGTACTGCTTCAATGTATTTAGCGATTGGACGATCGAGGTATCTAATAGCTTAAAATCGCAGATTTTAACACAATAGGTATTTTTCTAATTAACAAGGTACAAAACCGAACAGATGAAAACTTGTTATGGCCGTGCTCCCCATTTCTCTAAGATATTGATAGTCGACTAGAATAGCTATGGATGGTGGGCGACAGGATTGGGCAAACCTTTCAACCCGCCTGTTGGAGTACGTCGATGCAAAAGTTGGAAATAGTTTGATAAAAGACATAATGATAGTGGGACAAAAATGTGTGTCAAACCGAGGGCTAGATTGTGTTTACATACTCATAACCTTGTTAGATAATTGGCAAAAAACGAGAATAAAAGGGAATATACTAATCAACATCAATTTCGTGATATCTTTTACTTCGTCGAACCAGTCAGGACTAAATTATACTGGATTATTTGGTAAGACCAATAAATTCAAACTAGTGTTATTGGTTATTTTATCTGAAAATACGAGTATGGTTAAAAGTAGCGAAGAGAATATACAGAAGTATCCAGGCGAAGAAAATATGGACATAGAAAATAAGGGTGAATACTTTGAATGGATTTGTAGTAAATGTAAGTGGGGAGCAAGAGGTTATGATAAAGACGCTATTATGAAAATTAGCAGAAGACA
Organism: Nitrososphaeraceae archaeon; assembly: GCA_035641095.1. GTDB lineage: Archaea > Thermoproteota > Nitrososphaeria > Nitrososphaerales > Nitrososphaeraceae > TH5896. Next base: position 2,677 of record DASQUV010000020.1, on the reverse strand, counting down.
TAATGAACTTGGTTGTAGCCAGTTTGCATCCGAAGTAGAATCGAAAGGTCTAAGAATAGACAATTAGGCATCCAATTGATAAAAATAAAAAGGACACTATTATAAATGACTACTTTAATGCATTTATAATACGTTTTAGAACTTTGCTCAGATAGGCAATACGATCGGAAAGAGGTGAAAATAATAAGACGGCCAAATTAGTAAATGATACCCACAGCTCAGGATGGAGCATCCTTATCATTTTGAGCTGCTTGGGACTGATTGTCATGTTTGATGAAACGATGATTTTGCCTGCTATTCCAGATTTCATTCGAGAATTCAACATCTCATACAGTACGTCATCTTGGTTACTGTCGACTTACATAATTGCAGCAGCAGTAATGACACCAATTGGCGTTAAACTATCTGATATTTATGGCAAGAAAAGTATATTGCTCATTATAATGGCAGTCTAAGCTGCGGGCATTATGGCAGGAAGATTTGCCACCAACATTGAATTTATGATCGCTGCGAGGGTGGCACAAGGAATTGGCATGGCAATGTTTCCTATTGCTTTTGGTATCATTAGAGAGGTCCTTCCAGAGAAAAAGCCTGCGATAGGTCAGACAATTTTTAGCTCGACTTTTTCTGGAGGCGCGGTCGTCGGTCTGGTCGGGGGCGCAGCCATAATCCAAAACTTTGGTTGGCAGGCGACCTTTCTGGCTATACTTCCTGTCACAATAGCGCTTTGGTTGAAAATAGTAAAATTCGTACGAATTAAAAGTCCGACATACACAGAGCAGGAAATAGCTTCCCGTAATGTAAACGCATCAAATGATCAAACGATCGACATAAAAGGAACAGTAGCGCTCGCGGCTACGATCATTACATTTCTAGCGGGTATATCCTTCCTTGAAGATATCAACGGCGGCGATACCACTTCTGGAGTATATCAAGTTGCCGGACTCTTTGCGGCATCAGCAGTATCTCTTGCAACATTCATAGCTATCGAAAAGAGGGTGCATTCACCCCTACTTGATTTCAAGATAATGACCAGCGAGAGCTTCCTCCTTCCGACAATTATTCTCATGTTAGTCTTCATGTCCATTTTTATGGTCTACTTGACGGTTCCTGTTATGGTAAGAAGCCCTGAGCCATTTGGGTTCGGAGGCAGTGCAATCGAAGTTGTAACTGTCCAGCTACCCTTTATGATTGTGTTACTAGTTGGGATGATAACCTTAGGCTTTATCTTAAATAGAGTCAAAAATACAAAGCTAATGCTAGTGGGTACTGCGATAAGCACGATTGGGTTCTTTGTGCTGCTAATCTTTCATTGCACCGAAGATATGGTAGCTATTGGTCTTACAATACTCTCAGCTGGTTTAGCTCTTTCCATTAGCGGAGGCTTTAACGTAATGCTTCTTTCAGTACCAATGCAAGTAACCGGGATTGAGCTGGGGATGACTCTACTACTCAACCTTGTAGGGATATCATTGGGCCCAGCCCTCTCTGGAGCATTCCAGGAGATGTATAAAGAAGCGGCACCTGGAGTTGCTGGCATTTTCCCTACTGATCGCGCCTACAGTTTGATATTTCTAACATCTGCGCTAGTATCCCTTGCTTCCGTTGTTCTAGCACTTTCTGTATCAAGGATAAGAATAAGAACGGAGACTATAATGAGCAATTAGCGAGCTTAATCTAGAACTATGCCAGCAGTTTTATTTGCTAGGGGAGCCTCCTCTTTTAATAGCGTTATGTTTTCCCAACCGTGGACATGTTGTCCACCTTCCTCATCAGAGCTTGTTGCAATTAGATCCATAAACGACTCACCCTCCAAAACCTTAGAACACCATATGCATTTCCACTTACCCAAATCTAATTCTAATACCTTAAATGCAAGATACCTTATTAACTTATTCCCAATAGTATTATAGCACTAAGTGGAGGGTCGCTAGGATTCCACATTGAAAGCAAGATACTTATTTCATACATAAATCTGCCTTTGAATATGTCTCTCCTCTTAAAGTATGGAGTTAAGACAAATTGGCATTCAGCTAATACGTTTTATTGAATAATCGAATCATAAGGTATACCGACCAAGTTTTAACATGGTAATAGTTGGGCCTACTTTATGAAGGCCTGATTGTATTTTGGTCAGAGTAACACAGTAAAGAACCAGGGACTGTGTCATTAGACGCTATCGTTGGTAGTTCCTCCTTCTTCAGCGCCCCCAGCCTTCGGTTATTTAGTTAGTTGATTCAAAAGTCTGGTTAATCCAACAATCTCTGCATATGGCCAGATCGTCTTCAACAAATAACCCTCTTTCAATCACTGATAACTGCTTAAGACAACGGTTACAGTATCTCAAGGTGACCTCTTGTACTCTTGCTACTGCCTCATATAAAAGGCGTTGTTGAACTTGGTTACTTCTTAGATCTTCATAACTAATAGAATGTCAAGGGAGCAAAGTAGCATCTTTTCACTTTTAATATTACTTCGAATATCGTTCTCCTAAGCCTCTGCTAAAATTTGTGTTTTAATATCTCTGTTATCAGTGTAGACACACAGGTATCTATCCTTTCGCTCATTCAATGATATGATTCCAATCTTGACAAATCTGTTTACTGGCGAAATCATATCATATAGAGGTATTAGCTCCTTTTGAGCTATGTTTGGGGCATCTATTCCAGCAATATTG
>DASQUV010000019.1:0-2948 GCA_035641095.1 Nitrososphaeraceae archaeon | reverse complement strand
CCACCCGGTCCATTTCTTCTAATCTGGTAAAATACGGTATTGTTTTGAGCTTATTTTTGGGTAATTGTCGGACAAATCCAGCGGCAATGCCTTGGACAAGTTTGATTAAAGAAGTTTAATGAGATATAGGATGATAACTGCATCATCAGTTATCTATCGAGTATATCGGATGTGGTAACTAGAATTGTTGTCTTATTTGCCTATCTTAATTCATTTTCTTCGGATCAGCTTCATTTTCATACCATATTTGGGTCGCAATGTAATTGCAGGATCCAGTTTAATCCTCTGATCTGGAACCAGACGCATTTTCCACTTTTGTGCAATAGTTGCAATGATAAGTATACCTTCCATCCATGCAAAGGGTTCGCCAATGCAACCTCTTATTCCTCCTCCAAATGGAAAGTAACTGAACCTAGGTAGTTGAGTCTTGAATTCTACTGTCCATCTGTCGGGATTGAACTGTTCTGGTTGTTCATAATATCGTGGGTCATGGTGCATAACATATTGACTCATAAGGATAGAGGAGCCAGCAGGTATAGTATATTCTCCTACTTGATAATCATTTTCAACATAACGACCCATTGTCCAGACTGGTGGATAAAGTCTCATTGACTCTCTGAGTACCTTTTCTGTATATTGTAATTGTGAAATATCATCAGCGGTTGGGATTTTAGTAATAGCATGACCGTTGTTCCTATTGATACTTCCAAGAATGGAATCTATTTCATCATGAAGTTTCTCCTCTACATCAGGATATTGGGAAAGTAGGTAGAATGTCCATGTAAGGGCATTGGCAGTAGTTTCATGACCTGCAATAAATATAGTCATAACTTCATCTCTTACCTGTTTATCTGACATTTTGCCATTAGCAGAAGAAGATTGAGCGGTGTCGGGAGAAGCAGGACCAGCCAAGTTAGAATCTTGCGCCTGCAGTAGTCTGGAGAGCAAATCATCATAGCTCTTATTATCAGACTCTTCTTGTTGACGTCTTCTGTCAGAAATTAATCCATACACCAATGAATCCAATTCTTCTTTGGCTTTGTGAGCTCCCTTTGAAGCAGGTAAAATAGGAATTTTATCAAGGACATGACCTATTGGACTCTGAAGTCGTCTAGAATAGTTACGGGTTATAGTTAGTGCTTTGCCAACTTGTTTAGCCTCTGATTCTACATCGTAGTTCAATACAGACTTACAGATAATACCAAGTGTTAGTTCCATCATCTCTTGAGAGATATCCACTATGTCTTCATCTTTCCATCTTTCCCGAAAACGGATAGCATAATCGGTCATAATATTTGCATATGACATAATTTGTCTAGGATGGAATATTGGTTGTATTAGTCGCCGTTGTCTATTATGAAAGTCTCCTTCACTTGTGACTAATCCTTCTCCTAAAAGGGATTTTGCAACTTGCAGTCTTTTGCCCTTTTTAAAATTTCGATGATCGTATATGAGCACCTTTTCAATGTAATCAGGGTTATTGATCAAATACACATGTTGCTTAGGTCCCAATTTGAAATAGGATATATCGCCGTATTTTTGAGATATAGTTGATAAAGTCTTTATAGGCTCGCGAATGAACTGACGAATCAATTTACCTGGCATTTTATAGTTTGGACCTGGCGGATACTTGGTGATTTTGCTGCTCATGCAGGGTCTATTTTTCCCGTTCTACTGCTAAATTATAAGGTTTTATTATTTGTAATGGATTACATAGTGTTTTTTGTTTTTCGTAATACTATGAGTATATATTGCAAACTAAAACATCGATATTCGATTCACATTTTGTTAGTATTTTATTCATACCATAGACCTTATCGTCAAGATCTAAATGAAGATCTTTAAAGTAGACAAAAAGCATTTGAGCTACCAAGATATTATCCACTGTATAACATCAACCATAACCAGCAACCAGCCGCCTGCATGGTTTCGCGCCTTGCAAATAGGAAGTGGTATAATATCACTCATATTATCCATCCTTCTCTTACTGGCAGTAGAATATTCTATCCTAACCGTAAATACCATAATTTTGCTACTTTCAATTACATTATTGACTATTGGGGCTGAAAGAGTAGCTACAGGAATAATGTTTCTGAGATTATACTCATCTTTACCAAAGACAGCAGCAACAACAAAAAAACCATCAGGTCGGAGCAAAAAGGTCACCCCTTTCACAAATATAGGTTTCGGTACTGTAGCAATAGTGTTTGCAATAATCGCTTTCATATCTCCTAACCTTGTATCTGAAAGATCACCAAATTTGTTATCTATCGCTATCAGTGTAATGTTCAACGGTTTTGCTAGAATAACGCAAGGAACTTTTGACAGAAGTCACCCAACATGGTTTAGAGCATTTAGTATAAGCATTGGTGCTCTTAGCATTGGAACGTCCATTTATGTTACTAATTCCGAAATGTTTGGAATTATTTTTCCTATTCGTACTTTGTTTATTGTATTACTTATTTATGGGATAGGTATGATCGTATACGGGGTTACAGGCAAATTATCTTTAGATGAAATATTGAAAAAGAAGATCCATAGCATAGATGAATAACACCTGCAACATATCCCAATGTTGTAGCAATATCGGAAAAGACTGTATATGTTGTATAAAAACAACAAGACTATATTTTAGATAGAAGGTATAGAGAGCTGCCTTAGAAAGCTGCTGATGAGCTGAGGTCGTGGGTTCAACTCCCACCCGGTCCATATTTTACTGTGAGGAAACTACGGCATTGGTTTAAGCTCGATTTTAATAATTGTCGGAAGGAATGTTGTTGGCTATACTAATTACAATTTGAGTTCTATTAAATATAGCGTGCTCACCATTGATATTGAGTATGGATCGAGCGTCATCACCTAAAGATTGAAGAGCCCTTTCTTAGACCTTTTTATATATTTTGAATAGCAAGAAAAAGAGTTGGCAAAGTGCTATTACACCAGAACAT
>DASQUV010000018.1:0-10430 GCA_035641095.1 Nitrososphaeraceae archaeon | reverse complement strand
TCCGAGGCACATGCTGCAACAACGTAAATTTCTTCAGCTCTCCTGAAACAGCGACAGAGTGGATTGCAGAACGTCCAAATGTGACGTTCTACCCAGCAAATGACATCTACCAAGCATTCAAACATATTCATTTACACAAATACCGTGATATCATGATACATAATAGTAAGCAAGGAGAAAAAGTGTGCGACTGCTGAATTGTATTCAATCTGCGTATCTACTCGACAACAGATAAACACAACGCCCCCTACTTCAGTACTCCTTTTTATTATCCTCTTCTAGTCCGAATAGGAACTTTTATTCGGCTATAACCTCTGCAACAATCTTTCTTTCAGCCTTTCTAAGATGTTCTACAAAAGTTGACTTGTCCATCTTAAGGTGTCTAGATACTTCTTCAGAAGACACTTTTCGTGGCACATCATAATAACCAAGACTATACGCCGTGATAAGTGCCTGTCTTTGTCTACCGGTCAAATTGGCCAGATGAGACTCCTGCCTTGGTTCAAGTGCACTCAGTCCAGTTAGTTTGAATGGCCGACTAATTACTGTCGAAGTATAATTCAGAAACTTTTGCATCTCCTTTTCTTTGCCTATCACTTCTACTTTCATCTTATCTATATCCAGAAATTCCGGTGGTTTGGACATCATAATGTGAAATGGCTTGATATTCTTAGGGGGTGGAGGAACACATGACTTTCCCTCTATAAAAACAACAAAGGAATCATCTTTTTCTTTATACAAAACTTCAACCCTTGTGAGCAGACCCTTTCCTTGCAACTCTCTTATCGTCATTTTATTATCCTTCAATCTTATTCTGCAGATTAATGCCAGTCCCTGAGTGTCACATTTGAAACATTTTAAGGCCTCAAGTAAATCTATCTTGTTAGCATAAGTACCAAAAATTTTCTCCCATGCATCTTCATAATTAAACTCTAAGGTCGCGCGTCTCATACTAGTGATGCATATTACATTATAATATATCTACTGCCCCATATGTTCGGTATAAAGGAAATATGAAGTTCAAATAATAACATAATACAAAATGGAAAAAAGATCGAAGGTTATATTTGCCAAAGGAAGTGACATTACAATTTTGGGCTTTGTGACAATAATAGCATATATGGTTCTGACGGGGTTTCTCCCAGATAATCTTGAAATGTGGGCTGTTACCGCTGGCTGGTTTGCTGCTGGTTTAATGTGCTTGTGGAATTTCAAGTCATGTGGAAGATATCATTGTACGATAACTGGCCCAGGATTTTTTGTCCTAGGTATTCTATCATTAGTTGAAGCATTAGGTTTATTTAATCCTACAGAATGGATTGAGTGGTCAATAAATGGTGCAGTCTTGGCAATTGGTTTTGGCCTTGAATATGTACATAAAATAAGAGAAGGGACATGCTATATTGTAAAACACGACAGGGTAAATTAATCGGATAGGGTTAAAAATATCTCTAACCCATTTTTCGATGATAAGGTGATATGAGTCATCATTAATAACTAAGTATGGATATGAGAAAATAAATTTACTTGAGAGGAGAACATGAAGCTTATTTATATTCAAACCTTGCCTTAATACCACTGTTCATAGGTAAAGCTGGTATTTTACCATGACTGATATGGTATACTACCAAAATCCGTATAAAAAATTGGAATGTAAAAATATCTATTAGATGGGTTGTTACTATTCCTCTTCATGAAGCTCTACTCCAGGCATTATTTCATTGACGCCAACTACGATAGTACTGCCAGGTGGAAGTACTTCGTCAGAATCTCTAGGATTTTGAATTGCAATATCAGTGACCCTCAGGTTCTGTGGAGGAAGTATCTATGCGATATCTGTGGTCACGATAATAACAAGCAAGGGCAAGTAAAGTATTACTTTGTTAGTGGCTAATCTTTACTTGCTTGTAATATAGACTAATCTTCATTTATTCAGGTAACAGATGCCAGGCATGATACTGGCCTTTGTCACTATTCTTGATAAAGTCCTCGAAGTTTGACTTATCCATGATTTGCTTGCAGTAAAAGCATAGTTATCCAAGATTGTTTTCCTTTCTCATAGAATGACGAGACCCGTTCTGCAGATCAGCGGTACCTCAGTTCGGTGGCCGATGATGCAACGCTGCCAGAATCTTGACGAACTTGTAGAGGATGAAGATGACAAGTCCGCAAGTCCATTAAGAACTTTGATAAGTTAGTAGAACTGAATAAAACAGGAAGGTCAAATGACCGCCTGGCAACAACAAACGGGTTTACTTATTGCGATAGGTCTATGTCTAGGTTTAGGGCTAGCGACATACTCAGAAAATACCTATGCATCCACCATAGCAGTTAACTCGACCTATGAGGTTGAGGTGGAAAACATGACTTCAGAACAGTTTGATAGACTTATGGACGCTGAGTCTAAGGCCAACGATCAAGCAAACCAAATACTAAACAGTATCCAGACTCTTGAGGGTCTCGACATCTATAGTAATGAATGTGGCTATTCGACGGAAATCAATCCATACAAAGTTATTGACTGCTATTACAAGAACCAGGACAGAATCGAAAAAGCAGGGCAAATAGTTGGATAGGCAAATAAGAAATGACTAAAATATCATCAGAACGCTTGTCTAAAGGAGATTTAAGGTTTCTCCTGAATCTGCTAGATAAAGCAGAAGAGGAATCAAACACAGAGATTGAAATAGATGGAGACAATAAATCAGAAGCGACTGCTGCACTGAAAAGGATTAGACGTATAAGGCTAGCAGTGATTGATCTTGATAAGCATTGATGACGCACTACCTAGTATAGCAGATGATGTAATCTCTTTGATGAGCTTCCCCGAAATCAAACAAACAGTCAGTTTCTCAAAATGCGAGACTCTTTTGAATATTTGCATTCAAGGGGCAACTGTGTTCCTTCCTAACCAGTCAGCCTGATTCACCCATCCTTTATTCTTGTATGTTCTTCTGGGAGTCGATGGAATATAATCTGGTCTATTGCCCGACCCATTATATTGGTCCCATTCGGCTACGCTCTTTAATCCAAGTGAATGAACAAATTCTCTTGCTTCTATAGATCTTCCAGTCAAATATCAAATCTAAAACCATGTCATGGAGATTGAGCTCTATGATTTTCACTTTCACTTTGATGCAATTACCTTGATTTTTCAAAGATGCAATCATCGTTCGCAATGATTAATTAACCGATGTGATTGAGTTCATGAAAAGTGTGACAACATGAGATGCGAGAACCCTGTCATGAATCAGATCCTCAATGCTTACAAACCAATGTGGTCGCTAAAACATGCCATTTCTTTAATGGGTTGGGACTTTGAGACTTATATGCCTAGGGAAGGCACGGAAGAAAGAGGAGTGGCCGATTCTCAACTTCACATGCTGCATAAGGATCTTCTGCTAAACAATGATTTTATTGGTCTTGTGGAGTCAGCGAAGAAACTGGGGAGCCTTAGCGACTTAGAGAAGGGCATTGTACGAGTACTCAACAGGGAAATAACCAAGCAGATCAAGATACCCAAAGAGTTGACTGAAGCAGAATCTCTAGAAAGAATAAGGGGAAACATGGCATGGAGGGAAGCGAGAGAAAGGTCTGATTTCATGATGTATGAATCCCACTTGAAGAAAATGATAGAAATAAAGAAGCAAATCGCTGAGAAGATAGGTTATGAAAAGCATCCATATGATGCGCTTTTGGATACTTTCGAAGAAGAGCTTACAGTAGATGACTTGGATAAAGTATTCGGTGCATTGACTCCGCGTATTCAGAAGATTCTGAAAAAACTCGCAGATTCAGGCAGCCCGTTTTGCAAAGAGAGCAAACTTGGAAAATCAAGGTATGATATCCAAAAAGTGGATGAGCTCAATCATGATATTTTGACTCTCTTGCAATACGACATGGAACGTTTCAGAATGGATGTATCTACTCATCCTTTCACTGAGACTATGGGCCTCAACGACATCAGAATAACTACTCGGTATGAAGGGACTGATTTCAAAAAGTCGATATTTAGTACCATTCATGAAGCTGGTCATGCCTTATATAATCTGCAATGCGATCGGTCATTGTCTGTTACTCCTCTTGAAGGCGGATCTTCGCTTGCGCTCCATGAATCTCAGTCAAGGTTTTGGGAGAATATTGTGGGCAGAAGCCTGCCTTTTGTTCAATTGGTAGCTCCCTTGATTAAAAAGCAAGTAAGTTTCGCAAACCAAGCAACAGATGACGAATTGTACCTTTATTTCAATAATGTCAAGGCTGATTATATAAGAGTTGACGCCGACGAAGTTACTTACAATCTCCATATAGCAATAAGATATGAGATAGAGAAAAAAATATTTGGAGATGAGCTCAGCATCTCTGAGATTCCTGAATTCTGGAACGATAGAATGGAGCAGCTGCTTGGAGTGAGACCAACTGAGTTTTCACAGGGAGTGCTTCAAGATACACATTGGAGCAGTGGCCTCTTTGGCTATTTCCCAACTTACACTTTGGGAAACTTGGTTTCAGCGATCATTGCTTCAAAGATGCGCAAAGATCTGGAGGGCTACGAGGAAGACATCAAGAAGGGTAATTTCGAGTCTATCAGAAAATGGTTAAGATTAAAAATACACCGGCATGGATCTGTATACGCCCCCAAAGTGCTTCTTAATAATACCTTAAATGAAGGCTATAACCCGGATTACTTTGTTACCTACATTGAGACTAAATACCTTGGGTTCTGAACCCTAGCCTATTTGATTAAAAGTATATTCTAATTCTTCTTATACTATTTTTTATGAATATGAGGTCTACGGATGGGGGAGCCACTTTTTCGGGAATAGGTACTACTACTAAACATACTACTAAGCATATAAAAGATCTAATCGTCGATAACAGATATCCAGGTAAGGGTTATACTTTGTGCGTAAGATGTGGATGGATGCAATGAGCAAGTAGAGAGATTCCTCTGCCCTACATAACTGCTTGGAGGTGATTACACAATGACCGAGGTTGGACACATTAACCATAAAGAATTAACCTGTCCTTATTGTGGTAACCAGATAAGTAGAGAAGAATATAAGCATACAATGGAAGAGTTCAAGTGCTAGCGGACCAGACGACGGCTTTGTACCTCTAAGGAGTGCCGATCCAGGAGGCTAGTTTTTTAAATCACTTGGACATACAGATAATTGTCATACAAATCTGTTCACAGATGAAGAGCTTAATTAAGCATTACCAATTCTTTTGCAAAGGTAGTTGATGTAGTCACAGAATAATGGAAGATAGAGCTGGAAATAGATTTTAAGTATTTCCAATAAGTTTCTCACTTGTCGAGATAAGGTGAATACTGAAGAAGTTTACGGTAGATTTTTAAATCTTAGTATATAAATATCCCACAGGACCCAACGTTCATGAAAACAAGAGGTATTATGGTTCTACTGGTTGTAGTAGGAGTAGCAGCAGTTTTTCTGAGCATGGCGCCTGTCTCTTCTTTTCAAACACTACACAATAATGACACATCAACGATGCAGACACCTGGCCAAGGTAATGATACTTCAACAACCAATCGCACATTTTACATAAACGCTGTAGAGCCTATGGGTACTGCCAATATAGCAGAGGAACCTTTCCCCAATACTACACTACCGACAGGCGGAGGAATTGAGTTGAATGAGCCGGATGAGCAGGGGAATTGGGAAATAGAGACATATGTATTTGATCCGTCGCAAATTGTGGTATACGAAGGAGACCAGGTCACACTTAATATTTTAGGGATAAATGGTAGAGTTCATGATGTAACTATAAATGGGTACGTTGAGCCGTTCGAATTACATAGAGGAGAGTTAAAGACAGTAACGTTTACGGCGGATAAGGCGGGTACAATTGATTTTATTTGTAACATTCACCAGCCAACGATGCATGGTCAGATAATTGTATTGCCCAGCGGCTAATCTAATTAGTGCCTACTTGTTACTATATATAGAAACTATACTATCGAGAATAGTTCGCCGCCACTCTCTAATTCGTACTCCTGTTATGACAGAGGGACTAATAATACCACTAAGCAATGGTTTCCTACTACGCAAAGCATAGATCGACCCTACATGCGGCCCATGAGATGGATATATGCTATGCAAGAGGCCAAAACTAATAATACCTGTTAAAGTAGCAATGAGCTGGCAAGATGTTTCATAACACCTCATAATATCTGAAATTCTTCTATTACTCTTAATCTATAGCCATTATCAAGCGCTTCCTGTATCCATGCTCCTAGAATAATGTCCCTTAGTGAACTGTAATCTGTATTAATTGTTGGTCTATTGAGTACATTTGATGGAGATCCTTTTCCCATTAGAGCATATTTCATAATACTCTCGCTATTCTTTTTGGGGGGGCAGTGTAATATTTGTAACTATACTTTTCAGTCGTCAAAAAAATTTACCCCAAGAAATTGTCATCAATCAGTATTCGATTTCTGGAGTAATCAACTTCTACGGAGATTACAACAGGAATATCTTTTGACCTCTTGGCCTTTTTTAAGCAATCTGAAAATTCATTTACTGATTTTACTGAATACCCTATTGCTCCAAAACTGCTTGCCAACTTTACAAAATCAGGGTTGTTAAATTCTGTAAAGGCCTTCTTTCCAAATTCCTCAATTTGCTTTAAAGAAATCACTCCAAATTCCCTATCACACCAGATCACAATTATTATAGGCAATCTTAGGCGAACTGCTGTCTCAAGCTCCTGAACATTCATTAGAAAACCTCCGTCACCGCACATAGCAACAACTTTTCTCTTAGGAAAAGCAAGCTGTGCTGCAATCGCACCAGGAAGTGCAAAACCCATCGACGCAAATCCATTTGAGATAATACAAGTATTTGGATGATATGTATCGTAGACTTTTGCTATCCATAATTTGTGAGCACCTACGTCTGAAATAAGTATATCCCGATCGCTTAGGGTCCTTCTAACGTCTGCAATCAATCTTTCAGGCTTGATAGGGTAATCAAGATTATCGACATACTTTTGGACTCGTTCATCTATCTCTTTTTTAATCCTCTTAAAAGTCTCTGGGGCATCATTACAAACAAGGTAATTTACAGTGGTATTTTTGGATCTTGCTTCTTTCTCCAATGCGGTTAACATAGCATTTATTGCTAATTCAATATCTGCTGCAATCTCGACATCCGGGGGATAATATGTATCAACCTCTGCCGGTGTAAAATCTATGTGGATAATCTTTTTAGTTAGATCGTCGTTCCAGAATCTAGGACTATATTCTACCAGGTCATAACCTATTGCAATAACCAGGTCAGCTTCCTTCATTGCTATTAATGCATGATCTGCGTCTTTGATACCAATAGTTCGAAGGTGTCTTTCCCATCGATCAGAGATTACGCCTTTCGCCATAAATGTATTCACGGAAGATATCCCAGTCTTTTCAACGAATTTCCTTACATGAAAGCTTGCATTTCCTCGAATGCAACCATTTCCTACCAAGACAAGCGGTTTATCAGCTTGTAGAATTAGTCCTACTGCTTTAATTATCAGATGTCTGTTAGGATGTGAACGAAGTAGAACATCCTCTTCCCGTTTTTCAATAGGCTCTATTTTAGATTGCTCCCTTGCTACATCCTGCGGTAATTCTATGTGCGTAGCTCCCGTCTTTTCCTCTATGGCGATTTTAAACGCTCGCCTAACAATCTCTGGAATATTGTCTCCATTACGAATTGATTGATTCCATTTTGTTATCGGTTTGAACATAGTAATCACATCCATATTTTGGTGTGACTCCTTGTGTAGCATATTGGAATCAATTTGTCCGGTAATCGCCAATACTCTAGACCTATCCATGTTGGCACTTGCTATTCCAGTTGTCAGATTTGTAGCTCCTGGTCCTAGTGTAGCAAGACAGACACCAACTCTGCCTGTCAATCTGCCGTAAACGTCTGCCATGAATGCAGCCGATTGTTCATGTCTTGTCAAAATGAATTTGGCAGTTGAATTTAGTAAAGATATCATAAGATCAGCAGTTTCTTCACCTGGTAAACCAAAGATATAACTCACCCCTTCGGCTTCAAGGCATTTAACTAACAAATCGGATGTTTTCATGTCCTACTTATCTATCATATTGGTTGCCTGTATGTCTTAAATTAATATATCAGAGGATTAATTCAATATATTAAAGTAGACAAGCTGGAGCTGTCACCCCCTACTTCAGATTCCTTCGTTTTATTCTCTCTTGTGACGAATAATCAAATTCTCAGAAAGTGCCATTACATTAGAACACTAATGACTTATAGATCGAACTAAAGGTATACAAGTAATAATTTCATAAATAAATTATGGCAAGTTATGGGTTTGGTCTTAATAACAAAGGATGGAATGAATCAAAAAAGGGTATTCTATCTAAAGCCCTAAAGGAATTAGTTGGGGATATGGAAGGTGAGGGTAAGTTTATTGGATTAGCCCGGGGGCAAAAACCATATGTGCAAGTTGATGAACCATTTCGGGGAATAGCTATCATGAATGTAAGTTATCTAACAAAAGAATTTCAATATGAACTGGTTGAAAGAGCAAATAAAAAATATCTCGAAGTAATGACAGGGACAGAAGGAGATTCGGAGGGATTTGTTATATCGAAAAATATCTGATGATAAACTAATCAACTCTTCGTAGATTTGTCAACAAGGCCAGAACACAAACTGATTTTTGCTTTAGTGATAATAATCGTAGTACTCCTTGTTGCTTTGGCTACGTATATAAATTATGAATATGTGGCAAAAGAAAGGGGTCAAAGTATTATGCTGATTTAGATCATAAGATAGCATAAAATGATCTGGAGCTATCGAGCTTGAATCCCATGTCTGGCTAATGTCTCAATGTGAGAGCTCGACAATTATCATAATTTCATTATGTTATATATCTATTCTAGCCCTCATAGGGAAAACATAAATAAATTTACATTGCAGAATGTGCATGCAGTCCTTCCCAAGGATGTTGGTCATTGCTCTGCTCCTCACTATATCTGGCTTTATTCAGGTAGCTACTGTGTACGTTAGTGTAGAACCCAGAGGTAATGCAACTAATTCGAAGTATCTAGAAATCACAAACCACACATAACAGAAGGACCATTATTCACATTGATAGAGGGCACAGTATTCAATAATTCAAGGTCTGTTATTAACTCGGCAACTTTACATGTAGAATACTATGACAGTAACAATTCATTAATAACAATCAGTTCTTCAACTGCAGATTTTCCCATTCTAAATCCTGGAGACAATTCTTCATTTAAAATGAGAAGTGAATTGGGGGATGAAGTTATAGATCACTATGTAGTAAAGCCGGGAGGGGATATTGCTCCCTGATATATCCATACGATGACTTGGAGCTGTCGAGCTAGCTCCAAATCAGGCTAATGTCCTACTCGACAAATATCTAGTGAAATTATAATATTTATCGTTTTAGGTGATCAGGTTTTAGGTAAAACATTGGCATAAAATATCTACTCTGGATGGACTAAAAAAATGAAGTGTTTTCACGGTCATTAATATAGATCCTCATAAAAGGACCTAAAAAGTTTCCTGAAAAATAATAGGGATCACTTAATAACATGGGGAAAACAAGCATTGATTTAGCCCAGCTTAATGAGGTATGTTGGCTTTAAGGTATTAGAAAATACATGGGTAAGTGGAAATGCCTGTGGTGTTCTAAAGTGTTGGAAGGAGATTCATTTATGGACCTAATCGAGAAAAGCACGAAGGAGGAGTCAAGACAACACGTACATGGTTGGGAGAATATAACCTTAGCAGAGGAAGAAAAAGTAGCCATAGTTGACAGTAAACTCTTGGCTTGATTTCTATCTATTTTTATATTATCATAGCTTGATTTGTCTTAAAAGGTTCATATCACTGAATGATATTCCATTCCTCAGGTTGTTTCATAGATAGTCTAACTCCTGAATATCTTACTCTACTAATCATTAGAAAATCTCATAAAGGTATTTGGCTTTTTGTAAGTCGGATTTGAATATTAGGAAGATAAACTTGAAAATGTTTACTATCCTAACGGCCATAGCAGTGTCTCTATCTGTGATCGTTTACTCTGCTGATGTTGTATTGGGAGAGCAATCTAGCAGGAAAAACATAACCATTATTTTACATCCGATTAATGACCCAGATGATGACATTAGGAACTCCTTTTCAGAAGAATTTGCAGAATTGTTACGAAGTAATGGATATGAAAAGTAAAAATGACTATGGTATGGTTTTCCCCTAGAAATTATTCTTTTGCATAGGTGTCCATGCCTGTAAAGTCTACTGCTACAAATGGTTCATCTCCTATAACCCAGGCATCATGTCCAGGTGGTACATATCCAACGTCACCGGGTCCAAATTCGTCTTCACTGCCATCATCCATTCTAACTCTCAGTTTACCCGATA
>DASQUV010000017.1:0-3594 GCA_035641095.1 Nitrososphaeraceae archaeon | reverse complement strand
GCCAGGTCATTAAAGAGCTGGTTTAGCGGCACGTGAGTAAGCTTATACAGAATAAACGAAGCGACCCTAGAACTACCATAATGAATGAACAATGCATATGTACACCAAATAACATTACGATCATTCCAGTCTATCATATCCGTGATAGCACTTCCTATCACATTGTGAGGTGTAATTACTGTGGAGAGGAGTGGGCAGAATTTTGGATTAGTTATAAGTATGTGTTCACCTCTATGATAGACCATAGCCAAAATAAGAATAGAGTGAGTCTCAGAAAAAAAGAGTAAAAATGTCTTACTTAGCCTACTACCTTCCTCCCCCTTCAAAGATTTTTGCTTTCAATTTCTGTCTCATTTCCGAGGACCGGTATATTGCCCGCAGTCATACTTTCAATTTGACTAGTACTTCCCATTTCTGCCTTTTGATTTTGTTGCTGTAGCTGCCCCTGTCGAGACTGCGTAGTTGAGGTCGCATTACTTTTCTGATTCTGTTGTCCGTACGAATGACATGTGCCTGTTGAAACAAAGGAGACGAGTCCCAAAGACAATACCAAAGTCAATGTAACCAAAAATATTCGATTCATTGAGATAAACAGTCAAAAATAAAATTAAAAGTTGTAATCACAATATTCTAGCCATAGGTGTTCAGTATGAAACGCCATATACAATAAAAAATAAACGGGGTACGTCCGTTCTTGTGTAAACCATGGTTATACCAGTGTTGGAATGGTTTTGCCTTTTTATTCAGCAAAGATACTAATAGTAGGCGAGCATTATTTGTATCGTGAAATGAGTGATCCAGAGAAATTGAAGAATATTAGTGAGGAACACGATAGATTCGATTCTACCGCTCCTGATAACAAACCTGAGTCATCAGGGATTAAGGGTTTCAAAGAGAAAATGGTAGGTAAAATAACTGGAACAACAGAAAATAAATTGGATGAAAGTGATATCTCTCTGTCGGAATCCATCAGGATATCAAATAATATCAGGATGATACTTTTGGGCTTATTTGCACTAATAGGATTTATTATTCTTGTTTTCGCTATCTTTACAGCCAGCGTTAGTGTAGAATTAGCTCAGATTGCAACCAATGTGTTCATGGCAGCCTTTATAGCCGCTATTGTTGGAGCATTTACATTATTTGGAGTAGTAGTGTATCAAATCCGCGGCGAGTATAGAACAAAACAATAGTCATAGCCGTTACTAACCATACCTAGGATATATGGTTCTTACATTTATCGTTTAACGAAAGCGATTTCAAATACACGATCAATGAGTTTCACTGCTGATGGATGGTTGTAAATTTGATTTATTACGTACTCCAGCCACTAAATCTGGTCAATGAAAAAATCTTACTTGTGATTCTTGTCGTAATGCACGATAAATTCCGTGTCACTTTTGAATACGGTGTTGCATTTGCTACACATTACCGGTTCTCCGGTATTATCTCTATTATCTGACATACCACTTATTCCTAATGTAGGAAATAGCAAAAATCATTAATAAATATTTCATTCCTAGATGTCACATACTTTGAAACCCATAGTTGATGATTCTTACGCCCTCAGTAATGAAGAAGTTGGTGAAACTCTTCAGATGAGAACAATCACCAATAATTCGTCTATGAGAAAAAAATCAACTGCAACCTCGAAAAGGCCTCAATGCCGCCAATAGACGATTGCCAACTATTAAGCCGACCCTAAGATTTGCCTGAAATAGCGAAAAATGGTTATCATGCGTCACCAGAGTATCTCCTGCGGGTAAGAGGCTCTTTTTGGCCAGTCCCGTATTTGGCCTTTCCTCTATACCTTAATTGTGCCTCGGGGAACGGGACCGAAACCCGCTGCACAGTTTTTGCAGGAGACTAAGATCATTGGCAAACTTTGTATAATAATGCTTGCTAGTATCGTCGTATGACGATAATGTGAATAATAGTTATCCGTACTTCCTATTATACCACTTAAATCCGAAGTTGTTTAATTAGAGATCATATGGTAAATAATGAAGCTGGTTTAACTAGCAATATGAAATCTGACCAAGAAAGAAAATCCTTCCAAGGCGAGCCTAAGCAGTCAGGACAATGGGTTCAGGTAATAGGTCAAGTAATGGAAAAGGTAGTTTCTGGCACCAATATGATGACTACAATTACTTTCGACGATTTAGAAATCGATGTTCCAAGAGCGCAGGGACCGGATGGCAGAGATTTAGGCGGAGCAACTTGGAAAATAAATGGCAAATTAGTATGGACAACCGAAGCGCATAAAGCTCAAGACCAATAGCAAATATACTTTTTTGTTCATGTATTTGCAAAGTGCTTCCTCTGCACTAATGTGCAAGAACGTGGAGGCTTTACAATTATATCATATCCTTGCCTAGATATTCCGCTTTCTGTTGCTGTATTTAGAGATATATTTGGATCAAGCACAATCGGTTAGTCATGTTGCGATTATCAACTATAAAGTCGCGATTAGTATGGCGTTTCTAGACTTAGGAAAAAGGGTTATTTGTAGTTAGAGAATTTCAATTTCAGCCACCAAATATGTTTGTAATTGCTTGACCTAATTGCTCAAGAGGATTTTGACTTGGTGCCGGCGACTCTACTTCTGTCTGATTTTGTTGTGGTGGCGGTTGCGGCTGCTGTTCTGTTAGATTATCGGTAGGTTGTTCTGGGGTTGGTGGTGCTGTAGGTGCTGTTGGTGCTGTTGTTGTTGTTGTTTGATTTTGTTGCTGCTGCTGTTCTGTTAGATTGTCGGTAGATCGTACTGGTGGTGGTGGAGCTGCTACTGGCGATGCCGCTGATTCATTGGTTTGCCCTGACACAACTACAGTGCCTCTTGCAATACCATTTCTAGTACGATCGACAGGAGGAGGAGTTTCAGATTCCTGATCTGGCTGAGCTTGTAGACCTGTGATGGTTAGAACCAATTGATACGTTCCAGCAGCTGGAAACCTAATCGACTGTGTATCTTGAGAATTCATTGCAGTCAAACCCTTCTTTTCAAAGATTTGTGTGCCATCACTATCAAGTACTGAGAGATCGTACAATACGTCCGCATTAAGAGCTCCTCCAGAAAATGCGTCAGTAAAGTTGAACCTGGCAGAAGATTCTGTGTTCATTTGAATAGGAGTTGGTGACCACATAACATTGGCATGGATCCCTCCCGTGTCTGAGAGTAGATCGGTAGAAGTTGCATTCACAGAAGAAGAGGGAGGTGCTGCAGCTGCTTGGTCCTGGGTAGTACCATTAGTTGTACCACTCGTGACAGGCGCTGGGGCTCCCGGTTGAGTCGTACTAAGTGTAAATTCCATTAAGCCGGTTACATTCTGGTTGTTCGAGGTAGGTGCTCCTCCTCCTTCAAGTGATACTGGCTGCATACCTGCGGTAGAGGTTGTACTAGAATTATTCTGATCACCGGTCGCAGCAGTGGTTGTATTCAAACCTTGTTCTTGTTGCCATTCATTGGCAATTTTAACGACGTCATTTTTATTGATTAGATAATGCAAAATTACAGTGTCTGGAGATGTAAATGGATCAATCGCAAGGGTTCTGCCAGATATTGGCTGTCCGTTAACTGTTGCATTAAATATGCTA
>DASQUV010000016.1:0-12526 GCA_035641095.1 Nitrososphaeraceae archaeon | reverse complement strand
TACTGAACTTGTCAAAATGAATCAAGATGATCATGCATACGAAGCCTTGACGAAAATGTATAAAGCAAATAAGAGTAGAGTATATGTTTGTTCAGATGAGTACCCAAAAAGGTATTCTAAAGGCTCTCGAGATATTGAAGAAGGCTGTAAGATTGTAGGAATAATTAGCAAAACTGATATCCTCAACGTTGCAAGCGAAAATCAGGAATATATGCATAATTTAGCTAAAGCCGCAGTCAAGAAGTAGCAATTCTAAAAGCATGCCTTACAGCCAAGTCCATATATGATTTTCCTCCCACTACTTTCGAACACCATAGGCACTCCATTGAACAATTTTTCTCTAATATAATAAAATGTTAAAGATTAGTTGGGAGGAGATATTAGATAGTAAATAGCCGCACCTAATTACAATCGACTCCTATATTCAATCGGAATTCGCTCCGAAAAGAAACGTCGCCATGAATTTTCCGTGCATGGTTTTAGGAAGTATTTTAAGACTGGATGCGAGCTAGCCGGCATGAAACCAATTAATGTCGAAACTTTGATGGGGCATAGCACAGGTATTAGTGATTCGTACTATCGACCTACGGAAAATGATCTATTAGAGGACTCGGCTACCTAAAGGTAACCGACCACTTGGCAATTAATAAAACACATAAACTAAGGGCAGAAGCTCAAGAAATAAAGAAGATTAAGGAACGAGAAACTGTAGGAGCGATGAGAGATCGGGCTCCTCGAGTTTGCAATGCCGCATAAAAAGGGAGAACGCAGACCGATATCTAAGTCTCGTACGTGGCGAAGGAACCCCGTCGTCGACCTTATAGATCCGCTGATGCTCAAGGATTGAGGATCATATTTTTGCAAATATCTTAACATAGTGGAAGTGCTTAAAATACTAGGTTAAACTGCATCCTATCAATTTATGTAGGATAAGGATATAGCTATCGAGTGGAATCCTTTGTACACTCAAGCAGAATTGATCAGCCTCTAGAAAATGTGTTTGCCTGGCACATTAGAGAGGGCGCTTTTGAACGTCTAAAACCTCCATGGGAAAAGTTTGAGGTAATCGGACGTAGCGGCAGCATCCAAAATAATGGGATTGTAAAGCTTCGAACAAAAATTGGGCCCCTCTCTATGAAATGGGTAGTTAGGCACGCCGAATATATCCCGGAAAAGCAATTCAAAGATATCCAGATAAAAGGCTTCTTTCCCTCATTTGTTCACTCACATCTGTTTGATCGGTTCGGTACATCCTGTATGTTAGAGGATCGTATTGAATATTCTCTCCCCGGAGGTCAAATAGGTAGATTAGCAGCTCACCGATATGTGGATAGGAACCTTAGAAAGATCTTTGACTACCGTCATCGAACCATTAGTCAAGATCTTCGTTCGCATTATGTCATAAATAGCATAAGGAAAAGTGAGAGGCCCTTGACTATTGCAATTACTGGTTCAAGTGGATTTGTGGGAAGCGCGCTAATGCCTTTCCTGACAACAGGTGGGCATAGGGTTGTTCCACTTACTAGGAAAAAGCATCTTCCTCCCTCAGTGCGTACCAATCAAGGGCAAATTAGAAGTCAATTTAATTTAGATCCGTTAACGAGTAATCGTGTCGATGCAGTAATTAATCTTGCAGGAGAGAACATATTTGGCAAGTGGACGAAGGAAAAGAAAAGAAAGTTGTCTGAAAGTAGGATAAGCGCTACAACTGCTTTATGTGAACAACTAGCCTCACTGGATGAACCGCCTTCAGTACTAGTGTCTGTGTCCGCAATTGCGTATTATGGGGATAGAGGTGACGAGTTATTGTCAGAGGATAGTCAAGCAGGTATCACAGCATCATCTGTTCCGAACAAGGTCCCGTCTATTGACTATCTGTCAAATTTGTGTAGGGGATGGGAATCTGCAACTCATATAGCAAAAGAGGCTGGAATTCGAGTCGTCAATTTACGACTTGGAATAGTATTATCCTCCTCAGGAGGATTTCTTGCGAAGATACTACCTATTTTCAAGTTGGGGCTAGGAGGGCGGATAGGAAGAGGGAATCAATATGTTAGTTGGATTGCTTTGGAGGATCTGATCACTATTATGTTAACAGTGATTGCAGATGAGACTTTTAGTGGCCCGATAAACGCTGTTTCTCCTAATCCTGTTACTAACGCCGACTTTACAGACTTATTAGGAAAGACCTTGTCAAGGACAACATTCGTCGCAGTTCCTAAATTTCTCTTAAGGCTAACGGTTGGTCAAGAGCTCACGGATGCATTGTTGCTGTCTAGCTCTCGTGCTATCCCTTCACGTTTAATTGAGTCGGGTTATCAATTTCGCTTTCCTTATTTGGAATTGGCTTTAAGGGATACTTTGGGCAAGATCTAAAATTGCTACACTCAGCGGGAGAATAATTTTCATATTCAATATAGATATCTCGAGGTCATGCACAGAAATTCCGCATTCTTTTGACCTGTAGTCTTCCTTTATCAGGTTTTTATACTCCAGACTCACACATTATTAGATCATAATTGTTCTTAAATATGAGGATGCCAAAAAATATGGCAGGAAAGGTTGCGATACCTTTCTTCTTGCTTGGGGCCATTGGACTATTGTTGATATCAATAGGCACACTTGAGATTGCCATTGCGTCAACTATGAGGAATGATATCCCTGTTCAAGATCCTGGAGAGATCAGTGCCACGATGAGTCAAGCGAGTGATAATATTCAAAATGAGTTAGCCAGTCAAGGGGATAAGCTGAAGAATCAATTAGCTACTACCTTTGGTTTTAATGATATACAATCTCAGCTATCATTTGGCTATCAATCTGCATTTGCAGGTAACACCTCGGGAGCTGTTTCTCATGTAAAGATGGCAGATGAAGCCTTAGAGAAGACGGTCACATCCGTATTTCGTTCTGCAGAGGAGGTCAACAGGATATCGCGGAACAACTCCTTGACCCTTGACAATGGAACACGACAAATACTGTCGGCTGTCGGCAGTGGCCTCACAGACTTAGGAAGCGAGATAAGAGATCAACGAACCAATTTAATCGGCATGCTAGAATAAGATCCTGGAAATAGTCACGTTACTTAGGAAGGATACCTTTTTAACCTAATTAATGATACGGAAATCCCTCCGATATCGCCATTAACGTCTTCGCCAAAACCTCCCAACAGAAATTACCAAAGTCGTCGAGGTGGGGAGAAATGGAGAACGAATTCTAAGAATCAACAATCTCTATTGGCAGGGTTGCGTTGAATGGAGAGAATATTACGTTACAGCTATGACAATATAGTTCGTGAACGCGGTACTTGGCATTTGGTATATTAGATGTAAAAACAACAAACTTCGATGAGTGGCACAGCGGGCACCCTAAGAATTTTTTATTTTGAGGGTTTATCTTTGTTTTTTTCTTCGAACAGTCGGCATTCAACAGAAGTTTTATGCCAATTATAAATATAATGAATAAGATTCATATTTACTAATTACTTCTATTGAAATATCCAATATAATAAATTCATAGTTCATTTACTCCAACTTTAGTCCTTAATGGTCTGTAGCAGCGAGTTTAATCGAGAAAATGATTAGTCAGTCTTCTAATAATGAAGGAACTGGAGGCCTCAAATGAAAAATTTTAGATTTAGGGTAAATTAATATGAGGAAATAAAGGTGAGGGGTTAATTAGTGCCAGTATTATTTTCTCCGGTATTAGAAATATTGTGTCCTAAAGCGAGACTGGTTTCAAGGGTATTGGAGATTGGGATAACCTTCTCCTCATCTGTTAACATTGTCCTTGCTGTTATGTTGTTCAGTGCCTCATCTTCGAATGTGGTAGCAAGCTGAATTTCTCCTGATTGATTAAGCAGGAGAGGTTGAGGGAATGAGGTAGTCCTTAATAGAGTTTCATTGGCTGCGTATACTTCCATTACAGCGTTAATTGGTGCATTGGTCATTGAAGGATCGACTGATGAGTAATTCAATAGCAGCTTTACTTGATTTCCGGGACTGTTGGTCAAGGGAACAAAGTGTGCATAATCTAACCTCTGTGATACGCTATTGCTACTGTAGTCTGGTTCTGAAGCAACGGCATTAGACCTTTCCGTTTCTTGTATGGCTCCCCGTTGCGAAGACGAGACGTACTCATCTTCTGATTGCGTAGGACCTACCTGTGCCCATACCGTCTGCTGGCTTATGTTTGGAGCAATTGGACCTAGAATCATCAAAGTAACGATGGTTATAGCGATGACAACAGAGGATCGAGGGGTTGGGGATATTACCATGTTGATCACATGTGTTTTGTCTCTTAGAGATTTCATGATCATAGAAGTTTGCAAAGTGTATTACTCAAACTCTATGTATGGAAGGTATTTACTTCCGCAAGTTCAAATTTCTTTACAACTGAATTCAGAAATGTTTGGGCGGAGATGCTACCCATACTTGCTTAATTATTCTGCGGATTGTTATCTAACATATTCAACCTTTAGGTAATTAAGGCAAGGCAAGCAGTATCACTCTATCGTCAAACGCCCATGATAACGTTAGAATTAGCAAAAACAAAATTAAACGAGCTAAATGTTCTCATTAGATATCTGTCCTTCTTACAGAACAATGGATTTTCTGATCTGGGAAAGGGAAAAATATTAGGTCAGATACAACTTTTAAAAGAGCTGATTAATGAAGGGGGCGAATGTCAGGAATATAATGAGGAAGTGACTCAGGGGACAAGCTCTACATCCAACCATGAAGAAGGAGCAAATACGAAGAACTTCGGCACCCTAACTCCCACTCTCATAGGTGACGAAGTGGAAAAATATCTCAGGGCGTAATGTGCATCATTTAATGTTCGGTTTTCTCTGAATGGGTTTTCTGGGGTTTTTGGATTCCAACCTCGATTCAAATTCAAACTTGTGATTTAGGGTAATATTGTTGTTAGTGGGTGGGTTCTAAAGAAATGTTTATATTGACAATGGGATACTAGGTCCCCTTTTTCTTATCGAGAACGATTGCAGAATTTTGTGTTTTAAGTTCAATCGAATATAGTGGGGAATTTGGGAAATCTCAACGTCTTTGCCTAGAATGCAGGATGCAATTCAGAGTGCAATGTTTCAAGAACAAATGTCGCCCAATTAGTGCTTAGTTATCTAACTCCCCAAGTGGCTCTCGACAACTCTTACGATATCTTTATGGACATCTTCCTTACTCCGAGCTGCATCAATGACCTCCCACTTCTCTTTTTTCGCTAAGCTCAAAAAGGCTTCTCTCACCCTTTTAATAAATTCCTTGTCGTTTGCAAATCGGTTCCTATTCATGAGAGTACTTCGTTTTTCGGTGATTTTTACTGGTACGTCAAGAATGATTGTTAAATCTGAACTGGGCATATTATCATCTAATGTAGATAGCCATCCAACTTCTAAACCATTCACATGTCCGTATACCATATTACTTTGATAGTAACGATTCATTATTACTACGTACCCATCATTGAGATGAAAATTAATCACATCTTTAATTTCATATCTATTTGCAGCATAAAGAAGATGTAATACTTCTGGATTAGAGGGCATCTCTGCATAATTAAGGTATTTGTCTATCAGCTTGCCTACATCAGTCTGATAGTCAGGAAGATCAAAATGAGCCGTGTTAAGATGTTTCTCAGCGCTCAAATAATGACTTAACATCTGTGACTGGGTGGTCTTGCCCGACTTTTCTATTCCTTCCAGGGTTATGATCTTCCCGATTTTTGTCTTCGACAACGGAAGTTCACTAGGGACGGCCACCTTTTATTTTTTCTCTTAAAAAAGGGAAATTTCATTGAAAAGATCGAGTTAGTTGAATGTCATTGTCGATGACCTGTACGTTACTGGCCACCATTCTATAGCAGCGAATTATTTCAAATCGGTATTGGTCGGGAGAAGGGCCTAATAGTAGCTATTCTTCTGCATCAAGCTCTCCTTCTTCGCTTTCCTCACTTTCGTAGTCTTGTAATTCATGTACCTCTTCCTTGCTCTCGTCTATGATCTCTTTTTTCACTTCATCTTTGGGTTCTTTACTCTTTGAATCTTCGAACATACAAGAAAATTACTTTTCTAAAATAAAAGGGTTCAATTATATATTTTATGAAAACCTGAGAATAATATATGATTATTGAAGGATGGTTTTATATTAGCCATGAAGACAACTCTCGCCAAACAAAGATATGATTTGAATGAGTCAGGATAAGGAAGCAATGATAATATTAGTACTTGGAATACTTTTTTGTCTCCTTATTGTTATTGCATCATATTCTACGGATCGCTTTACAATTTTGATAATTGACCAGTGGAATGAGCAAAATGCAGCGGTTCAGAACACTTTAACAGTGGCTGGTTTGGTGGCTTAAGGAAAGATAAATTGTTAAATGGTTAACTGATGAACCCCGGTATATGCCACTCCGAGAGACGGTATTGAAAAGTGAGCATTCCGAACTTAGAAGCAACTCAACTTCTAAGACTCTACTTCAAAGGACAATTTACCAGTCTCTAAAGGATATTTTTTTCTGCTGCCTTACCCGCTCATCCGTGGATGCCTTTATCATTGGATTTCTAATGAATACATAGATTAACAGACTTTGTAATAAAACTCTATCTTATTGGTTCCTAACCCCTTAACCCGCTGGATCTTCCCTTCCTTTGTGAGGTATTTTATAGCATAGCGCACTGTTTCTATACCTAGCCCTACTTCTTTTTCAATGTGCCTAGTCGTAACTTGTCCGCTTTGCTTCTCGATGACTGAGTAGACGGAATCAATAGACCCTTGGTTTGCCTTTTTTCCTTTCTGGTTATAACTGGTGAAATCATCAAGTGTTAGTACCTCCCACGCACTCATGTCGGAAATTGTGCTGGAGTGCTTGATCTGAATGCTCTTAGGCATAAGCGGTTGAAATTATAGAAGATTTCTCTAAAAGTAATTAGTGTAAGACTTTTTACCTTACGAAATAGATAATTCAACAAACTATACTTAACTTATTTTAGTCGACTTAAGAATGGATTCACATTAGTTTTTGTTATAAGGTCAAAACTGGCCTTGACAGTGCTCCCGAAGTTATGATGCAGCTTGGGTTTAATGAGGCATTAATCCACCCGCTAAGAGATCGGTGAACCTTTGTATCCACCGATCATTTTATGAGCATTTTTACTAGGGTCAAACTAAACAAAATCTCCTAGTCTAACTTAACGTAACCGATTCTCTGCTGAAAGTTTAAATCAAATACTATGATCCTTATTTGTGTCTTTTACTAATTACAAATAGCGATTCAATTAAGTTTCTACAATAATTGAAGGTTCCCATAAATACCATCGTCTCATGTTTTCGTTGTTGCTTAACCGCACGCTGAAGTTAGGAAGAAAACACACTGAAAATAAAGCACTGATATTAGAAGCTATTCGAACGTATGGAATAGTTGGTGCAAGAGGTGGTGCTACCACTCTGAATGTGATGTATGAAGTTTATCTTTCACATGACCAAGCTCGGTATTACTTGATAGAATTGCTTAACAGTAGAATGATAGAACGTGATGTGGGTACAAAAAAATATATGGTTACTGAGAAAGGCATTCAGTATTTGAGAGCATATTATGATCTGGATAGTATCGTCAAGAACTGATATGACTGGCTCAGCGGAGAAGTACTAATGTACATGAATCATACCAAATAAAATTTGACTCCTCCTTCACGAAAGATCATTATTTGAATCAACGTTCCTATTATGAAAGGCTCATAGCTATAACCATTTCCCTGTTTGAGGAACAATACCAAAATGTATAGTCTCTACTGCTAACCGTTGCGACTGGATAAGTGCAAGGCATGGTACAATTTATTATAAATGATCGCTATAGACAACTCACGAATTAATTCTTGACATAAAACAAAATCCCACATAAGTCCTCTTTTTCGAATTAGAAATCAAGTTGTTCGCAAGTCTTCCAACTTTAGCGTAGTTCTGAAATAAGAACAGTCTAGTCTAGGTCTGAAAACATCCCTTGAAGCAGATAACTCAAACTGGATTGATACGCTATTGCTATTACTACCTTAAGAGAGTATGTCTGATAAGTTAGTTACAATAAGAAGAAAATAGATTAGATCTACCCATCTATCTTCTGACAGAGTAACGTGAATAGACTTAATAGACCAACAAGCCAATGTGAACTTAGTATAATTTTCATGAAAAATTAACTCGCTCAATCAGTTGTCTGGGAGCCTATAGATGGCTAGAGTTCAGAAAAGTTGGTCGGGTCAATTGAGTTCTGCTAGTTTTTTCCAAAATACTCCTCTCGAGAAAATAATGGGCTGGTACTTAAAGAAATATTATTAAGATAGATATCTTTATTTCATCAATATTGAGTCCTACTGGTCCTCGTCATCATATTGATCACCGTTCTGCCACCAATCCTTATCGAAGGAAGAATACATCATTAAGTAGAGTTAGTATATCGTTACCTTCAGACCTACTATCAAAATTTGACGAAAGTATGGTGAAGACAGGTTATACTGATAGATCAAAGGCCTTACAAGCGGCTATGCACTATTTAGTGGACGAATATACATGGAAGAGCGAAGAAAAGGCAGATGGTGCAGGTGCAATTGTAATGTTATACAATAATCACATATATAATCAAGATAAGAAATCAGTACACATCCAACATAACTATGCTGATATCATAAGTGCATCGATTCACCTCCATCTTGCAAATGATAACTGTCTTGAGACGATCATGGTTAAGGGGAGCATTAAGAGAATAAGGGATTTAGCGAAGCATATCTCTGAAAATCGAGGAATAAAAAGTTTGAAGGTTAATTTTGTGTCAGTTGTATAATATTTATGATGATCAGGATGCACCGTCTGTCCATCGTTAGTGCTAATGGTAACTAATGGGACACTGGGAGTAAGCTCCATTATATGATTGTGGATGTGTCCAAAATCAGCTATCACAGTTGAGGAAAAGTAACCTACTCTTAAAAGCCTATTAAATTGAAATAATAGCCTTACCATTTATTATAATAAGGATTTAATAGTGAATGAGATCTGCTCGTTTCTGATAACAAATGCCAAAACCAATGTTGAAGCTTGATTCGAGCATCTTTACGAGGTAAAAATCTATCGTGAGTAAGATAGGTGTCATATATAGATATCCACTTTATCCACTTTTGGCCATTACCATTTATAATGCCAGCTAATGACGGTAAAACTAACAATTACAAACAGAGCCATGTATATTAGAATTGGCACGTATCTATAGTATTCTATCACACAACCCACAGTACAGGTAACAAGTAAGAACAATAGGATAGTTGTAGCCTCATAAGCTCTTTCTATTCTATCGGTAGCCAACCTACACTACGCCCCATCTTGTATGGATACATAAGATGTATACTTGCTCATTTGAATTGCTATTGTTCCAAATCCGCTGTTCACTATATTATATTCTAACAACTACACATACCCCTATTTCTGATTAAGGACCTCAATAAAAGATGGCTTTGGCAGATAATTCTTTTGGAAAGATTGCCGATGCCCCTGAGTATAATTTCGATTCACATATCAGAAACCTAAGATCATCTGTGGTTGTTCTTCTAATATGATTCCATCTCGGCAGTAGCCTGCAAATATCTATTAATTATGCTCCATATTGTCTTTAGAAAAATGAGTACTCAAAAAAAGAACCCAGCCGCATGAGATAAAGCATTAAACGACGCGACTAGTGGTCAATTGGGGGAAGAACCAAGAGCCGACGACAACATACCTGATTCGATTAACGAAACTGACAATTCCAGGCTTAAGGCTGCCTGGAAGATATCTAGGGATTGACGATAGTATATTACAGTGAGAAAGTTATCCTTGAGATTACAAATGAGTTTAGTAGCCGTTCACTAGTCTTTAGCTGGTATGCAGAACCACTCTTAATTGAAACTAATGTAAAACAAAAAATAATAATTTCCTTAGTCTAGAATTATTTTTTGACGTCTAGAGCAGAGGAACTATGCGAATAGGTTAGTTGGAACCTCCGCCTTCACCTTCATTCTCTCCATCGTCACCATCATCTTCGCTGTCATCTCCGTTATCATCATCTCCACCGCCGTCTCCACTAGTTGTGGTTGCATTACCGGCTGTCATGTTTCCTCCTGTCATGTTTCCTCCTGTCATATTTGCTTGTCCAAAGGTAACTGACGTAAATCCCATTGCCAAAATTGTTGCAAGTGCTGCAACAGTTATCGCTGCGAAGTATTCACTCTTCATTATAGCCGTATAGAGCACTATATTATATAATAGTTATGTTCTATCACAGGTATGCCATCATTTAATAGAATGGGAAAATGCGGTAACATGGAACCTGTCTAACGAGCTCCCCTTGGGGTTAGTTAGATTGAAATAAAATTTACTACATGTTACAAAATAACAGACCGCCTGCCGAATAGTCGTTATACATATTCCATCAATGTAGCCTGATTTGAATTATTCATCACATTTGGATGATGATCAGCCGAAGAATGTATATTCCAAAGGAAGGTCGGAAATTCAGGTATCATGTCTTTGCACTGGATTCTATATTTCAGCACATCAAGAATTCTGTTTTCGTATAATTTAGATGCTCCAATATTGACTCCAGGTCGGATAGGTTCTAAAAATTGAAAGATATTTTTCTGGTACTTGTGAATTCCATCCTGGATATTAAGCAAATCTAGTACCGTCTTCATTCTTTCCCAAATATCCGTTCGGAGTCTTAGTACTGCTCCTGAAACATGCCTAACGCCATTGTCATTACATGCGTCTAGTATCTTATCTAATTGGGCTTCAGAATCGGTGATTAGAGGCAGTATGGGATCGATATTTACTACACAACACACTCCAGCATCAACAAATTTTCTTAGTGTACTAAAAATGGCATCTGAGGGAGGTGTACCAGGTTCAATTAGACGTCGTACTTTTTCATCGCAAGTAGTAACTGACCACACCAAGAAACAATTGTCCCTGTATTCCTTATGGAGATTCAAATCTCGAAGTATGTTAATTGATTTAGTGAACACATAATATGGTGCTTTATATTTCTGGAGAACTTGTATACATTTACGGGTAAGGCCGTACCTTATTTCTGCGGGCTGATAAGGGTCGGTTGCAGATGAAACCATGACAGGCTGAATATCCTTAAATTTAGAAGACTTGAGCTGGCGTTCTAGTATCTCGGGAGCATTGCTCTTTGCATATACTTTGTCATAAAAATCAGGTGACCATTCATAAGTCGCATAACAGTATCCACATCGATGCTGGCAGCCTTGATAGGGGTTTATTGTCAGTCCTTTATGCTCCTTAACTATAAACGGATGAATTAACGACTTTGAATTCTTAGTTTCAAGCTTCGGAGCCCTATTGGAGTACCAAGTATTCACGATAAATGGATATCATATATGGTGGATTTAAAAACTGGAGTACCGTGTGGAGAGCGGGGGATTGTAAAACTAAGACGAAAACCGTTCAAAGTACATTCTTAGAACTGAAAGCATTTTTGGAATCAGAAAATAACATGGTAATATTGAACTGGGCATCGTAGCTTCAGATGATGAATTTTATCCCAAACATTGTACAATGTTGAATTGCAGTTAGAACTGCCTGCCTTAAAAAATGGATTGCTTTAACTATCCATTAGTGATGGTATAGCTATCAAGTGGGTACCCATAAAGGCGCAATGCTACATGACTTACAAGATTAAGAAAATGGTCAAAAGTATATTCTGACAGGAGTAGCCTAAATAAAGAGGAGCAATGTCAATGAAGAAGTTCACAGTAGTAGTTAAATTCAGTAGTGGACAAATATAACTACTACAGGATTATAATTTAGCATATTCCATTTGTCTGTAATTAATTAATTATTGCTTTTTGACATTTAGACAATTCGATAATTTGCTTTTCTTACTTGATTATCATATCCAACAAAATTCCCTCTAGTCGGCATGAGATTTAGGACGCAACGACAGATCACTTATTAAGGTAACATGCTTAAATGCATGAAGGTGTAAACCGATCCTGAGCAGGAACACAGCATTCACAGATCAATATAAAAAAATCGGTTGAATAACAGCAAAAATGCAATAATTAAATAGGGAATTTGGGAAGATTTATGCAGCACAATTGAATTTGCTCAGAATGAGGGTTTCCAATTTGCACGCCGGAATCGGCTATCTCCTGACATTCGCTGTTATCTTCTTCGCCCTTGATGTTGTATTTACCGAGCAAGCACATGGCGATGGCCTAACGCAAGAAAATCTCCCCCCAGCAAGCCTTGGAAATAGAGAAGGAAGTCTGTTCGTAAAGATTAGCCCCCCAATTTATACGACCGCCACAGAGGGTAATGCATATATGCAGTTTAGGTTGTTTGATGCCAAAACAAATGAAACAGTACAACATGTAACATACGACATTACTGTTAACAAAGGCGCAAACCCAGTTGAGGGCGAAAAACCACTTGTACGTGACTTTTTTCATGCGCATAATGGATTGTTGACT
>DASQUV010000015.1:0-22746 GCA_035641095.1 Nitrososphaeraceae archaeon | reverse complement strand
CAGCACCTAGCGAGTAGGATCGAAGGCCTTAAGAAGTATTCGGCAGACGCACCTTTTGTACTTTTTTCCGGACGTACACGGGGTGGATATGACTGGATCTGCGTATTATCCTTTCTTAGTGAAGAAATGGCCGACGAAGAGAGCGATATTTTCCGTAATCTCTTTGGGGATATCATTCAGTCTTACGAAGTCTATGATTTCATTCCGATGAGGGAACCGTCATATCATTCCCTCACACATACTTTGGAAGAATACAAAGGATTTCTAGACGAATGGATACCACCATTTCTAGGGCGCTAATATCTATCCGCTGACCAAGTCTGAGTAATATTTATCGCTTCGGAGCAGTCTTTTTCGAATTGGAGTTCCTGTATTTGATTGTTTCATCAATTAGAGAATGGATCCTAAGCCTTAATCCCATAAGAAAGTTTATGATATCGCCTCTTCGCGATGGTTCTACAGTGGTATGCACCTCATCAATCAAGCTATCCAGCCTTGCTAATGTGACGCGAAGAGTCAAGGATGTCTTTTTCGTTATTTTTAAGATACGCGTTGATCCACCTGGTAATCTGATCTCTGTTTCATCTCCTCTCTCAGAATCAGGTTCCAGGAATAAATTAGTGTTCATAAGCGCTTTCATTTTCCTGATTTGCCTTACCGTCAGGCCTTGAGTGCCGATTTGTTGGATTAGCTTGTTCTGTTTTTCAGAGGAGATATTGGTCAACTCCATCGCCGAACTAACGTTTAAGCGATTGCTGGCAATGTGTAATTTGATTTCTTCAGGAAGCTTTAGGAGCTGGATCCTGTGGGATACATATTCTTCACTCTTGCCTATCTTAGATGCTAATTCTGTTACACCCCCCCATCCAAAATCTAAGACATATCTTCTAAACGCTTCCGCTTCTTCTACGGGATCCATGGATTTCCGCTGCATATTTTCTGTCAATTGTATTTCAAAAGCCTCTTTATCCGTCAGGTCTCGGATCTTGCAGGGGATGAATCGCCACCGCAATGACCTGCATGCTTGGAATCTCCTATGACCAGCAACTATTTCGAAACCTTGTTCGAATGGACGAATAAGAATTGGTTGAAGAAGGCCATGGTCCTTTATACTGGAGATTAAGCAATTATCTTCATCTGATGTTCTTTGGAATCTGTCTCGTATAGCATACTGGGACACTCTTATCATTTTCATTTCAATTTGTTCGACAATACTTGTGTCGAAAAATTCCATACAAAAGGGTGGAAGTTTTAGTACTTATGGTTTGCTGAGATTTCGCTTGTCGAATCTTTTAAAATATATCTCATTTAATTCAAAATTGATACACCATGTTGAATGATTATAGAAGTGTGTGTTAAACAGTATCCTTGATCATTTTCAAAATATCAAATTTAGATGCTATACATAAGTAATTAATAGGAATTAGAAATAAAGAATAGATGAATAAATCTGTTCTCTGTCTTCAAAATATAGCATGTGAGACTCTAGGCACATTTGAGTGGTTATTTCTAAACGATGGATTCGATATTGAAAAAGTCAACACTAGGAAATACAGAATCCCAAAAGATCCAACTCAATACAGTGCAATAGTTATTCTAGGTGGTCCTATGTCAGTTTATGAAAACGCCGACTTTGTAAGGGACCAGGTCAATCTCACAAAAATAGCCAGCAAGAAGAAGACACCAGTACTAGGCATATGCTTGGGGTCACAAATTATCGCGCGATCCTCTGGGGGAACAGTCTTTAAAGGCCCAAGAAAGGAAATTGGATGGCACAAGATTATGATCGAAAATGCTGGAACCGAGGATTTATTCTCTGGGTTTGACAATTCTAGACCGACAGTTTTTCAGTGGCACGGAGATACTTACTCTCTCCCTAATGCGGCAACAATTTTGGCTCGTTCTGATGATTATCCACAGGCGTTTGCTCTAGGTTCTCTAGTTGGTATTCAATTTCATTTGGAAGTAACAGAAGATATGATACAGTCTTGGGTAAGAAACTACAAGTCAGAAGTAGTTTATGAGAAAATCGATGTGCGAAAAATGGAGAAGGAATCATCAATCTATATCAGTAAATTGAAAAAGTACTGCGTTCTATTCTATTCAAATTTCTGTACTTCATTTTCCCTGTAGTTTTGATATCAGAAACGTCTGTAATTTCTACATAGACACAGAAGCCTTCCTCTACACAATTACAGACGAGCTAAGGAGGGAGGTGATACTCATTCATGGTCCCTCGTGTAGCGCAGCGTAAATAAAGGGTAATAAGGTGGTGGCCTCACCATGAATCGTTACACGGGACGCTTTAGCTGTTATCTTTCCCCAGGATATGGCTTCTTCAACGAGGGCTCCACTTAGACTCCCGTCCCATTCTGGACTGGTAGTCAAATACACAGCGTAATCCAATCCTCCTTTGAATTGATTCCACCAAAGAGTATGATGTTTCGAAATGCCCCCTCCGATCATGAATGCCCCGGTTCGCTTAGCATCATAAACAATGTTCGAAATAACGGTCTGATCTTTGAGAAGATCAAGGCCAAAATCGCGATGTTCCTGATGAAACAACCAGAACTGGCTTCCTACGGCTCCATCGACAATTCCAGGGACGATTACAGGTATCCGGTTCTTATTGGCCCAATACAGGAACGATGAATCATTTAACTTGCTACCGATGAAATCCAGGATTTCGGAGGGCGCAATAAATCTCTTTTTATGTTCGAAATACAACTCCTTTAGACAAGATCTGACTTTCTCCTCAATTACAGTTCCATAATTTGCAAAAGGTATTAGCACATTGCCTAACCTATGGATACCCTCCTTCAAGAGATCAGCATCGTTTAACCTGAAATCTCCGGCATAATAATTAGCTGAGGTTCGTGCTATGTCATGGTCCAATGCACCACAGGTTGTTACGATGCAATCAAATGCATGTTCTTTTGTCAACTCACGAATTATTCCTCTGGTACCAGTGGATAGAATTGCACCCACAAAGGAGAGAAATTTTGCGCAATTTCCGTCATCGTTCATTGTTTTCAGTATTTCTATGCCATTGGCGAGATTAACTGCCTCGAAACCTCCCGAATTCTTCATTTTATTGATCAATATCGACGCGTCTGAATAGTTAAACGAGTAGTAGTCATGAATGGGTCTCCCCAGCAAGCCATTTGAAGATCTTTTTCGGGATATTTTTCGGGTCTTGCCACCAACTGGATTTGGTCGAGAACCAGTTCTTATCTTAGAATGATTCATCTTTCATGAGCTCCCCACGATTCTCATTGTTTCAGACGTGTAAAATACCTTTCATGTATTCAACTTTGTTGAAATTAATTACTACGAGAACAAATTTCAAGCCTGCACGTCCAGAGACTCTTCATAATTAAGAACGGCAATAAGATGCTTAAAGTCTTGATATGATGGACTAGACTATTCTCGTTTGGTCATAAGAGGACGTAAATTCAGAGTCTGCTTTCTAGTCTTTTCGTGTCGGGCCTGCAGTAGAAGGCTCTATAACACGAAGTTCATTTAGGACCTTTGCAACACCCTCTATCTTCCAAATTTCTTCACCAATCCGGCGCTTTTGTTCATAAGTTTGTACTGATCCCGTGATGGATACTATCTGGTCTACAACGTTGATAGCGACTCTACTGGTATCAATTTGAGGTATGCTTTTTAACTTAGATAGTATTAGCCTACCTAGCTCCTCGTCAGTTTTTCTCCCTGGAAGCTCTTCCTTGGAACTAAAAGGGAAGCTGCTAACCCAATAATAATTCTCTTTGGCATGAGAATGCTCATTGTCGTCACTGATATTTGAGTCATGCATGTTCTCAACAGTACTCTCGATATTTTTAAGCATTGCCGAAGCTGCATCACATGATGAGAAATTTGTACTTGGTAATTCTTGTCTCCAGCGCATACATTTTAAAGTGATTATTATGACACCATAAGGGAGTGAGCAAATTTCACAACTTTTCTGGGCGTAAAATTGACCCTCCCCCCATTTCAAGCGATATGGACATTCGCGAATTAGTAGAATATTTTGGAGCGACGGGTTTCAATGCTCGTCGACTTTACGAGGCATTACAGATCACTAAGCGGATGATCGATAGCGGGGCGTGTATTTGCTTGACATTGGCAGGTGCCCTCGCTCCAATTGGATTGGGGAAAGCGATTTCGGTCTTGATAGAGCACGGGTTTATAGACTGGATTGTTTCTACGGGTGCTAATGTTTATCATGATCTTCATTTTGCTTACGATCTACCCGTAAGACAAGGCTATTTCGACGTGGATGATAATATTCTATATTCGAAAAAGATTGTGCGAATTTATGACGTATATATCAAGGAGACCGGAACGCTGCAGAAACAAGACGAGATTATTAAAGCCGCAATAGAAACTAATAGGCGAAAACTGCCCAAGAATTTTTCAACGGCCGACTTGTGCAATGTTTTAGGGATGTCAGCAAGAAAGAACTCAGCACATCCTGAAAAATCATTCACGGTGAGTGCATACGAAAATGACGTTCCGATATACTTACCTGCTATCGCTGATTCATCGATTGGACTAGACATGCTCCCACTACTCCTTGAAGATAAACCAATTAACCCGAGCGTGATATTAGATGTCGCTGAATCAGCGGCTATACTCTGGAAGAATAAGATATGTGGAGGAATTGAATTAGGAGGAGGTGTTCCTAAGAACTTCTTCCAACAAACCGGTCCGGCTTTGTTCCAAATTCTTAAGCTGAAAGAGGGGGGACAGGATTATCTCGTACAATTCACTGATGCTCGTCCTGACACTGGGGGTCTATCTGGAGCTACACTACAGGAGGGCAAAAGCTGGGGGAAAATCAAGTCTGCACATGAGGGAAATGTGATAGTTTACGGCGATTCATCAGTCTATTTTCCAATCTTGGCAGCATTTATAATGACAGAATGTAGGCCTCGTGAGCGAAAGAAGATATACAAAATGAAAAACGCATGGGTAAAGGAGATGAAGCTAGCATATCTTCAAAGCAGCAAATATAAGCGAATTAGAGCCCCATTAAACAACGTGAAATGATCTCGTGTCAAGATATACCTTTCATTTAATGCTCATCAGGGTGTAGGGTGCATTATGAATAATTGCAAGAAAAATCTGAAATTAGAAGTGAGAGAAATTGAATTAGGCGATCTGAAAAATGGATATTTCTCTACGCTAAAGAATTTGTCTGAATTGGGATTCATACAAGGAGATCTCGTGAAAGCAGAACAGATATTAAATAATATTAGTGCAAATCCCCTTCACAAAATATTTGTTGCAATAGACAAAGAGACCTCTGAGGTGATAGGAGCGACCACACTTCTAATCGAGCAAAAGTTTATTCATAATGGGGGAAAAGCGGGTCACATCGAGGACGTGGTAACACGCAAAGGATTTGAAGGCCTTGGTGTAGGGACAGCACTTATGGATCACGCTTTGCGTTTCGCAAAGACAGCTGGTTGCTACAAGATCGTGTTAGATTGTTCTGAGGCTAACATCAGTTTTTATCAGAAAATAGGTTTTAGGTTACATGAAATGTGCATGAGATACGACCTGCTTTAATTTCTAATTTATTAATTCTCTTCCACTATGGTTGAAGCTTCGCTTTTTCTAACAGTTCCTGTCCCCGCTCGCTTACATAGACTATTGCATGGCAATTACTAAGAGCATTCTACTTTTGTTCCCCAATTAACTTGTCTATCAGGAGTTTTAATTGACAGATATCCCTGCTACCGATAAGGTTGATAATTTCTATATTATTCCTAAAATACAATATCTCTTCTTTGGTCGATCTTAGTGTGGGATTATTCCCTCTTGCACCTATTATATGCCCGTCGTTTCTTGTTCCAAAATTGTGGAGCGAAATCAGAGCCTGTCCAGGTAAATGTCCCTTGACATCTTTTCCGCATAAAATCAAATACTTCAACTGAGGGTAATTGTAAATAGTCTCTAGAATGTTATCAATACCTCGGTTTTCGGAGAGAAGCCTTCCGACAAGAAAGATCTTGTGCATAATATCCTTACACGAGATAATTTCCCTAAGCAGACACAAGTCAGAGAGTGTGCAGATAGCGAGCGTTTTGCCGTTTCCCATCTCGTATGATAATCGTACTGGAAGAACGATTTCGCATATTTTGCCCGCAATCGATTGTAAGATATACTTTGTTTTTCTTCGAGTCATTTATCTGTAATAACTTCAAATTATTTTTCTATATTAGTTTACAACCTGGTGACTGGCCAACAAAGGCAAAAGTCCGGCGTGGGAATCAACCATTCACCAGATTTGACATTGTCACCAAATATATAGCAATCCCAGGGAGTACGGATAACAAACTGCTATGACCGAAAAAGAAGTAAAAGAAGATGGAATAGTTGTGATCTTTACTGGCAAGGGGAAGGGAAAGACAAGTGCGGCGTTAGGGATCGTCTTGCGATCAGTTGGACATGGTCAAAGGGTAGCGATGATTCAATTTATCAAGGGAGAATGGTATTATGGGGAACTAACTAGTTCAAAAAGGCTGGAACCGGAATTTGATATGGTGGTATCAGGTAGGGGATTTGTTGGAATCATCGATGATGATCTTCCCTTGGAAGAGCATCAAGCAGCTGCAAAGCTAGCCATAGATATCGCAAAGAAGAAAGTCAGCTCTGGCGATTATGATTTGGTGATTCTAGATGAGATTAACTATGCTTTGAAGTTAAAGCTCATCGTTATCGAAGACGCCCTTAATCTTTTGAAATGCAGAGCGAGGCGGACTTCAATAATCCTAACAGGAAATTATGCACCAACCAGACTAGTAGAACTTGCTGATATGGTTACTGAAATGAAAGAAATAAAACATCCACTTAGAAATGGTTCAAAGGCAATGAAGGGTATTGACTACTAACCTATTATCCTCCAGTTAGCCGCATTTTCGGATTCGGTTGCGAGGACTTTCATGACCTAGCGCAAGTTTTGGTAACCGCTACCTTCGCAATAACTGAATCAATCTTGTTGGGAACAAAAATGATAATACCGTACTTAGTTCTTGCTCAAATTATGCGACAGTTAGTATAATGGCAACGTTAAAGTAGCCGAAGTGTGGCGTTTACCGTTATAAATGATGACTGCCGAGGTCAGACGGCTTCCAGAAGAAGGGGAAATCGTTCTTGTGACGATAAAGGAGGTAACTGGTCATGGAGCTTATATAACTCTCGATGAATACGACGGAACGATTGGCTTTCTCCATATTTCAGAGATAGCTACAGGATGGATCAGAAACATCGAAAGGTACATCCGGCCTAAACAGAAGACAGTTTTGAAAGTTATACGGGTAAACAAGTCTAGAGCTGAAGTTGACTTGTCACTTAAGCAGGTTACTGGCGACGAAAGGAAATCAAAGCTCATAGAAGTCAAGAAAACTGAAAAAGCCTCAGCATTTATGGATATTATTAAGAAAAAGGCAAATCTGTCAGATTCCGAAATGAGTAGCCTGGAAGACGAAATCCTAAAGAGATTTGATCTTGTCTATGATTTGTTTGAGACTGTTTCTAGAAAGGGAATCGATTCTATTCGTAGTTTGGGCTTTTCTGAAGAAATAATCAAAGCAATTGATATAGAGAGTAACAAGATCCAAATACCTCATGTAGAAATAATGGGGATTCTGGAAATTTCTCTCAACAAGGCAGACGGCATAGAAAGGATAAAGAATATACTCGGCTCCGTAGAAATGTCAAAGGCTAACACTGGCATCGGTATAACCTATATTTCAGCTCCTAAATACAGAATGGTAGTTAAAGCTGATAATTTTAAGAGTGCAGAAAAGATAATGAACAATGCACTGGAAAAAATCAAGAGTGCCATCAATCAGGAAAAGGGAGCCTTTGAATTCAAGAGAGATCAGTCCAGAAAGGTTCACTCGTAGGCATGAAAAGGCATCTTATTAGGGTTTGCAAGAGCTGCTCTATATACACATTGAAGCCAAACTGTCCGGAATGCGGGTCTGTAACAACCAATCCACATCCGCCTCGATATTCTCCAGATGATAAGTACATTCGTTACAGGATCCAGGATAGATATTCAAATCTTTAAAACATATGGATTATCCGTTCGCGATGTGACTAAGATCAACACGAACATATGAAATCAAGTTGCATTCTTCAAGACTAAATGTTATGGTGATATAGAAGCATGGGCCTAATTCTCTAGGCGATTTCGCAGGATTCTGTCGAACTGAAGTCTAACCTAGAAATACCGCTGGATCAAAGTTATCTTTAGGACTGTTTACGAGTTGTCCTGAGGGTTTGGAGATTGAGGGCTTGTCATATTTATCACGTTGTCCGCTGCAAACCCCGTCGCGTTGGTATTTTCGGTCTGTTCAATAACGGACCTCAAAGCTGTATCATTTGCAGCATCTCCGCCGAGAGCGTTTTCAGCTCCGTTCATTTCGGTGTTGTTGGACACATTATCAGACATATTGCCAGTTAGTCTTTCTATCTGCTGACGCGCGGCAAAACTAGTTGCGTTAGTATTTTCTAGTTCCCTAATCACGGCTTCCATTTGAGATTGGGGACCAAATGAGCCTATTAGAGACTCTCCTGTTTGATTTCCCATACTCAAGTTAGATAATGGGGAAAAACTTGTAGAATTGGGCGAAGTCATAGGAATCGGTTGTGCATTAACGGTTTGGACATAAAGATTTGGCATGAGTTGCATGCTCGATACTGTAGCCAAAAAAGCGAAACTCATTAAAGTCATTATGACTGATCGGTTCGATAACTTGCTCATAGATGAACAACATTTGTCATGGCATTTATTTATTTCTACCTTCTATTCTATTGGAAAGTACAGTTAGAATAATATTCCCTGATCTTCGAATTGTCAAAATATAATAAAAAAGTAGGTGAGCTTTATCACCACTTTGGTCTGCCTGTAGATTTACTTATCTTCCTATGCAGACGCCGCTTGGATTGCTTACTTGGCAGTTATTGTCAGTAAACTGGTTGTTGTTTATATTTGGCGGGAGGCCGTTGGCGTTGTTAAGGTCGATTACATTTTCTAGGACATTATTTGCCGCGATATTATTT
This sequence comes from Nitrososphaeraceae archaeon, assembly GCA_035641095.1. Taxonomy (GTDB): domain Archaea; phylum Thermoproteota; class Nitrososphaeria; order Nitrososphaerales; family Nitrososphaeraceae; genus TH5896. The sequence continues at coordinate 13,662 of DASQUV010000015.1, read as the reverse complement.
CCTGAGCTCTGTGCATCAAAGAAGGCACCGTTTTGGCTTCCGTCGATATTGTTCATTGAAACATCAGATTGTTGGGTATTCACAAAAGTAATTCCTGCAAGAAGATTTCCGCTCATCAAGTTGGAGTTGAGTACAGTGCCTGAGCTAGAATGTGTAGCCACGCCAAGGCTGTTCTGTTTGACAATGTTCTGTTGAATCTCAGTATTTTCTGACCCAGTCATGAATACTCCGATTTGATTATTGTCCAGTATCAGAGATGACATTTTCATTCCGTTGGCTCCCGTAACCAGGACTCCAGCTTGGAAGTTACTTATCGAGCCGGGCCCATTTACTACCACGTTATCGTTGTTAGGAACCATTATTCCCACTTTAGAGCTATCAGTTCCTGGCCCAGTGATTGAGTATCCATTCATGTTTATCACCGTATTATCGCCTCCAATAATGAGACCGTCGCCGCTGCAATCAAGATTTGCTGTTAAGTTTACCAATCCACTAACAACCTGCCCACATGCGGCGTTAGTTGCCATCGGTTGTACCTGTGCCATTATTGGCAGTGAAGGCATCGCGAGACCACCAAATGCCATTAGTGACAGAATTGTTGCTACCATGTATGACATAATAGTTCGTTTCATTCAAAAAACGCTAGCAGATATACTATATATGCGAAACTCCAATATGTACTAAATCTCTGCTTCTTGTCTATCGAATATAAGTATTTGATTATGTCATCATTCCTAACCTTCTTGTCCAACAAGCGATAACCAAGCTATAAAAATGGTCATTATGCGACCTCGTGTTATTCCCAGACAACTAAGGTAACTGCACTACTATCCGATTCTATTGACAATTACCTTTTTTCAATGACTTTGTCTTCAGTAGGAACAAAAAACCTGCGGGATAGGTTTTTAGATGCAACAGCGGAAAGAGCAATAGTATGCGTATTGCGATCGTTGGTGCTGGAGTTGCTGGGAGCTATCTAGCAAATATGACATCCAAGATGGGCCATGAAATTCAAGTTTATGAAACAAACGACGAGGAGGCACATTGGCCCATATGCGCATGGGGGGGATCAAAGAACATGCTTGAAAAATTCTCCCAGCAGGCAGGAATTGAGTTCAGCGAGTATGTTACTCATACTGGGCGTACGCTAAGAATTGATCTTCCGGGGAACAAAGTGGAATACTTAGAACTAAAGGGTTTGGTTACCTATAACAAACGTAAATGGGAATCTGACTTGCTTCGAGGAAATAAGGTTTCATACGGGATGAAATGTAAACCAGAAAGCTCGCTATTATCGGAATATGATTTAGTAGTTGACTGCACCGGATTCCATCGATCACTGTTGCCAAAGTCTAAAGAGGATTTTATTATACCAGCTTATGAATACTTGGTAGAAAATATCAAAGACATCGAGGATTTTTACGTGATTGGATACAAAGGCGCTCGAGGTTACTTCTGGTGCTTTCCCCTAAGTAAAGGAGAAGCTTTTGTTGGTGCCGGAGATTTGGATCGGAGATATTATGGGATCTCGGAATTCATGGCTAGTCATCCAGAATGCACTATTAGGAAAAAGATAGGAAGGCCGATACGCCTTGCCCCCCCTCGAAGAATGCAACCATTGTACTGGAACAATATCGTTGGTGTTGGAGAGTCTATTGGTTGTGTGTTTCCGATGCTTGGAGAGGGAATTATTCCGTCCCTGATATGTTGCGACATTTTCTTGCATGAGCTTGCTAGATGCAACAGACCTGGAGTTGGGTTTGATTTCAAGCAGTACTCTACCAGAGTTCTCAAACGTTTCAGGTATTATGATGATGTTTACCGAATTATACGACTCAAAATGGGGTCATCATTGAGTATGATAAGACACTTAAAACTAATGATGAACATGTACCATAATATGAAAAAAGAAGAGGATAGATTTGGGTTTGAGGTCAGTCTGGCTAAAATGAACAGATTTATCAAGGCCCTTTGACTCATGTCGGTCAACCCCTATGGATCGTTGGCTATGCTCCACAATTAGGACTAGCACATCAAGCGGTTCAGATATTTTGAAACTTTAATATCTCGTGACTGGAAGAAATATGAGTTTCAGGTTGGAACCACATAGACAAATACCTAGGTCAATAGACCTACGATTTGGAATTATATTGCCAATTTTCACGAAATAAAAATCAATCTCCTACAAAGGAGTGTAAATGGACCGAGTCTTGGCCCAATAGAATGCAAAGTAGAGTAACGGTAAGGAAAAAGTTAGTAGCTGTATCAGCGACTTTTTGAACGCCTTCTAAGGGATATGGCTGAAAGCATTCTTCTTTTTTGAATTTCCCTTACGAATTTTCTGAGCTGATCATCGTACAGCCGATCATAACCGACCGTTTTTGGTTTGTACTTGAAATAGTAGTATAGCATATTGAACGCTCCAATTCTCCCAGTTACCTCTCCTGTTGCCAGATACTTTGCAAATCTCCCCCATACGAATGCTGGGTGATATCCCAGTGTTTTCATGCTCGCGCCAAATTCATAGAACTTATGATGCTTTCCCAGAGGTCTAGAGTGTTGATATTTTGCGATGGTCACTATCGCATTGCGGTATCCCAGCCGTTCTGACTCGTAGAGTATTGCCGACTCGTATCCCATTAATTCAGGATATAGACCTCCCCAATGAGTCTGTTCAAAAAATGCGTTACGTACAAATCTTCCAGCACCATGGGGCTTTTCAGGTACGTATTTGGTGTAGTTACCTGATGCAATGGCAATATTGGAGTTCTTGTCCATAAAATCGACCAATTGCTTAGCATATGCAGACGAATAAGTAGTATCATCTGTTGCGATCATGTGATAGGTTGTATGTGGGAGTTCCTTGCTCCTCGAGTACGTGATGGCTTCATTCCAGTTCCTTACGACCCTACTAATATCATAACCTAAATCATTATGTGTTATGACATGCAGTGAATGCCAGTCTTGTCTGATCTGAGTCAAGATCTCAGAAGTTTTGTCTGTCGATCCATCATCCACAACGATCACATATTGTGGAGGTAAAGTCTGATTTTTTAATGATGTTAGAGAATCACGAATATTGTCCTCAGAATCCCTGCATGTCACAATCGCAAAATATGTGCCCATAAAAGTGGGTCGATGGGAGGCTAAATAAAGTTCTATCGCCTAGACCCCAGTCGCATCCTAAACCTAATACAGAGGGAGATGCTCTGAGGTTCTAGGCCATCCTCTTGTAGATCAACATTCGATAGCTCTAAAGCCATTAACAAGCCTTATATGCACTAATAATTTGATTTTCGTGCTTCTCCCAAGTCAATTTTTCTCTTGCTAATTCTTGGGTTCGCTTTCGCAGTTTATGCAGTTCCTCCGGATGTTGTTGCAAATAGCATAATTTGTTCACTAAATCTGGGTAATCATCAAACTTCACGCAGCAATCTTCAAGTGATTCTATTACAGGATGAATGGACGAAGTACACGCTACTGCCAATCCAGCATGTGCGTACTCATATGGTTTGTTTGGATTCGTATAATAGTGCGCCCAATGTTTCTTCCACGGCAGAAGCCCCACAGTGTGTCTTGACATTTCAGCGAACATTTCGGGCCGTGACAATGACCCGAGAAATCTCAGGTTGGAGAAAGAGGAATCTGACCAACCTGCAATTGTCAAGGGGAACCTCTTGTCATTGTCAAAGAGCTCAAATAATCCGTCCATTTGTCTTTGAGGATACATGACCTTATCATTCCCATCACCTCCTGAATAAATACAGTCAACTTGGGTTCGATAAGTGAGTGAGCCCATGGCCTCTACTTCTGACAAGATAGGATAATTCGGGACAAGATATGCCTTAGCGTTCAGCTGACGCCTGTAATCTTTTGCAATAGGTTCGGAAACCACAATAACTGGGGCATTAGAAAGGAGTCGTTTTTCCCATCCAGTCCAGACACGGATGGCATACCTATCAATTAATCGCCTTTTTATTCTATTCGCCCTACTTGTAATCGAAGTTTTGGACATCTCAGGCTTGATTCTACTTTGGGATCTGATGCTGGATTGAAATGGCCGATAATCCATTTCAAGGAGTATTTTCGACGACATAGACCAGTACTCATGATCATCGAAGACAAATGGTACTCCTAGTTCTGATATTAGCACTGCAGAATACAGATTGTGCGCATGGACTATATCTGGGGCCTCTTGTTTCAGAATTTTCTGCAGTTGCTTTTTCACCTTCTGCCAGTAATAAGGAATGCCGAGGCGTGCTTTGCTATTCCATTCAATCTCATAAATCTTGGCAAATTCGGTTTTATTGGTATTAAAGCCAGATTTACCCGCAAAACTGACTCTGTAGCCAAGCTTCAACCCCGTGATCGCCGACTTTTCTACTCTCCAATCCGGTAAACTTTCATGTGAGATGTGTAACACCCTCAAATGTATGGATGCTCAAATATTGATTTCAATTAATAAATCTACTAGAAATAACTTTTCGGACCGAATTTATATTGTTCTAATCGAACCTCTTGGCTTAAAAAGGTATTCGTTTAAAATTGCCTTAATTTGAGCTGGGAATAAGAGTAGGCGATAAATAAATTGCTATTTCTGCCCTTGTTCGATTCGTGGCTCATCATAATCTGAGACACTAGCCCCGGCATGTTGATCAGCCCCATCCTTCTTCTGATTTCCAGTTTGTTCAGTCGCCCTAGGGGGCTTTCGTACGATTTTGTGCAACATGTCCCTCATTTGCTGTTTTTCCTCTTCAGAAACCTTACCGTCAATAAGATCTATGACAAACAACCACATTGTAGCCCCTATTTCATTTTCCTTAAATAGGGCATGTTGTTCTACCCTCCATTGGGTCTTGCGGTGCCAGTATCCAATTATAATTGCTACAGGCACATATGCTGAAACAAACACGACCGCGAAAATCCAGATACTTTCGAATAGACTCTTTAAATAGGGCACCTGATCGATAAGAAGGCCGTATTGTATCGTGACAAAATTCGCAAAAGTCATCAAAAATATTAGGTAAATACTATGACCATTTCGAAAATCTAGCCATCGCCTCCTAGTCCAGTTACTGGCCAAAGATCTGATTAGGGATTTAGAATCCACACTTCATATAGTGCAGAATACCGTTAAAATACATTACTTATCTTGCCTGCGATACATTTCGTAAAAGAATACTAATCCCTAATTAGCAAGAGTCACATTTTGGGGAAATCCCAATATCCTGTAAAGGGTAAACAGACTATTTGAGTAAACTATTGCTCCTTCAAATGAGAAATTCCTACTCTGATACACGGGATCATTGCTTACCTTAGTATCAATGAGATACATTTGATCGTGCGGATGGTAGGTCGAATCTCTGAATATATTCGCTAGCCTTTCATAGCTGACAAAGTTTCTATTTCCTACTAGTCCCGAAATGAACCAACCTCTCCAATCGCCGCTCCCTACGACAGTAGTATGCTCAGATGTATTTTCATTTATCCATTTGATAATGTCTATTATCTGAGGGGATTGAGCTACTTTGACTGAATTAAATTGCATTGATTTTGGAGCAAAAGATTGTATGTTCTTATCAAAGAGACCAATAATTGAAACCTGAGCCTCGTATGGTAGAACGGCATATACCACTCCAAATTGTGCAAAAATAAGAAAAATTGGTACCGAGACTAGAATATATGAGTAGCTATTTCTTAGCCTCGTAGATATCAATTGAATAGTTCTAACGAATCCAAATCCTGCAAAGATTGAAAGGGCTACTCCTAAAAGTAGAATCCATCTGTCTGCAACCAATTCTCTTGTTGAGGGAAACACTAGCCAGGTCATTGAGCCCACCAGGGCAACCATGAGACTAATCTTCAATAGTGTCTCTTTAATTTGTAAATAACCGATAATAGCCAAAGGAACAAGCAAAACGTTAAGAGCTATGAAATAGGAAAGTAGATTTGTTCGGTTATAACCATCATTTAACTGTGCTTCAGCGCCAACAATTTGAGCAGTCACATCTGCATCGGCAATACTACGAATCGAGGAACTAATGATTGAATATCCATCCCCAAAAATAATTAAAAATACGATAAATGAGACTGAGGCCACAACAAGGCTTAATGCTACTGTTCTCTTTCTGTGGGGTATGGTATAGATAAAGTAGACAACTATAAGCCAAGCCCCGACCATCCTATCTGAAATAACTGAAAGTACGGTAAATAGTAGACATAATATTACGGCTAAGGATGGGAACCTACATGGATGAGTATTACGTAGATATATCAAGATCGAAATGGCAAAAAACATCATGGTTAGCGCGAACATATCCCTGTGCAAATCCCAAGTTGTCCTTAGTACTGGGATTTGCACAATAACAAACAAAGCCACTAATCCTGCAGAAACACTACTCCCTTTAAATATCACCTTTCCCAATGAAAAGATTGATACTGCAAAGAGACCGAACACAAGAGTTGCAAATGTAGAGACGGCAGTTTGTACTGACAAACCAGTTAAATTCTGGGCCAGGTGAAGAACATAAATATAAAATGGGTATTCTCTTGATAATGTACTCCATTCATTTTCAAAGTTTAATAACATAGGAATATAGTAATTTATGACATCATAACCTATTGGATATGGATATGCAATTAATTCGGTAACAATCTTCAAAGACGTAGCCGAGAAGAATACGATTAGATAAAAGGGAAGATCTTTTCGTGAAAAAATCCTGATTGCACGCGAGGAGATCTTGTTTTCTAATAATGAATTGTGTAGAGTCAAATAAACCGCTCTTGAAATAGAACTTTCAACAATTACTACATCTCTTCAAGAAGCGATCTCCATTTAGGAACACTTTCATACATGGTGTGATGGATTCATCTCGGTAGTCACAAATATCCTATACCAAACCTCTAGGCTTAGAATCTGCAACATCTTGCTAATATACCTAAGATCGTTATTTTCGTCAATGCGTCTGAGCGCTTTTAAGTACCAATTTTTATCTATAAGCTTATCCTCGAATATACGTCCCTTATCCAATAGCGTGGTAACCGTTTCTCTGCCGGAGCTATCCCAAAGATTTACAAGGTCCATACCATACCCAACTTTCAAATTCATGCTCTTGGCAGAATCTTGGGCATAGATCTGTAGAATCTTACGTAGGGGAAGTTTTCCTACGTTTGAACTAGTGTCATATTTCTCTTCCAGTGGCAAATCGAATCCCAGCTCCACGACATCGTTATCTAGCAAGGGGGAAATCCCTTGTAGTTTAAAAAAACGGAAATATTTATCGTTGGTTGGCACAAAATCATGCATGAGTTTGCCATTGTAGTCGGCTAGCATTACCTGATCTAGTGGCTTTAGGCTATTGCTGAAATAAGGTGTGAAAAGAGAGTAGATCGAAGACCAGTCGAATTTTAACTCATTGCCAAACATTTCATGTTGATCAGGGACCCAATCCCTTTCATGGCACGAGAGATACAGCTTTGCCCGTTCCAAGGAGCTTGTATTTCGATCACATGCTTCAAAAAACTTTTTGTATCGAAAGGTATAACCGGCAAAGACTTCATCACCTCCGTCCCCAGTGAACAATAAACTAGAGATAGACTTTGCTTTCTTTATGAAGTAGTATTGATAAACATTCCACCTCGGTTCTTTTATGATGTTTATCATCACAGGCAGGTCACGAAGAGGATTTTCCACGTAAACTTGGTGCAAATTTGCATCCTTCTGTTCTGCAATCTTCTTGGCTTCAAGGGCTTCGTTCTTTTCATCAAAACTTATGTTAATGCACTCCAACTCTAAACTGGGAAATTCTTCACGTAGCAGACACAGGATAACATTAGAGTCCACACCTGCACTCAATGCTACGCAGAGCTTATTTTGGTTAGATTTGCCCACCTCTCGTCTAATCGCAGATCTGATTTTGGTCTCAAGAACGCGAACAGAAACTAAATTCTGTCTTGAATAAGATTTAGAGACAAAAGAAGCAGGTACATCTCTTAACCTAAATGTAGGAACATAAAGATCCATGGGGTCGTAACGCAGAGTCAGCAATGAAAGAAGATTCATTTGATTGATATTCTCTGTTTCAAATCCATTATGCCAAATGGTATTTATTATTGTTGGCTAAGCGAGTACGCCCGGTCCAGCTGCTTTAGAAGGACGTTTGATGAATGATATTTTTCAACATATTGCCGGCCCGCTTTGGACAATTTGCGCTGCTCCTCGATATCGGTCAAAAGAGATTCTAAATCGCCTCGGAATGTATCCTTAGTTGTCCTGTAAATGGGCGGGCCATACCGCTGAAAGAGCTCCAAATTGATATAGGCGACCACCGGTTTTCCTAGTGCCATAGCTTCTAACTCGAATTTTCCGAACCATCCAATTTGAGGTAGTATTTTCCCGACAACAAGATCACACAATGAAAGAATTTTCAAAACTTCGTTGTGGGGGGTGTTAAATATAGTCACTATCTCACATTTTCCTTCATCTTGTAGCTGTTGAAGCGTATTCGAGTACAAATTCTCGTACTTCTGATACAACCGATAGTGAGGATAGTGCGCAACGACTGGCTTTCTAGAAGAACTTAACCCATTGAAAGTTCCTGGAGTATAGACAAGGTGTTCTAGATCTAATGGAGTAGGAAACCACTCGCCATTAGGCGCGAATTCTAATAAATCAGGAGTCGAGACCAGACAAAAGTCGCTGTCATATTTTCCTCGCAGGTCATCCCCATGGTAATGCTTAAGATAGATCCTATTCCCTTTCCGTTTCTCGAGTGCCCTTCTTAGGGACCCATAAGGATAGTGATAATGCCATATATCATATCCCTGTAGTCTCTTAAAGAATTTCCATCTCGATAATGGAAAATAGTAAGATACCTTTTCCCCTCCAAATTGCCTGTGCAGAAATTTATTGAACACAAATACATCGACTTCATTACCTAATAACAGTTGATGTCTGCTCAAGATGGACGCGATCCCGGCTGTATTGTTCACATGTGCGATTCTCAAATTAAGATGACCCTACTAATTCTCTACAAGCTGGCTTCAGGCACAATACTTTACCATCATGAGAACGAAGTCTGTGAAATGCTAGCGAATGGCATATTTGCGCTCTAGATCTATATACTTTTGTAGGTTCACTAGCTTATTAAATTCTTCAAATGTTATCATTTTTTCCTTCTCTTTGGATGTACTACCTGATCTGTGAAGCTCCTCGTAAACTTGTTTCATGGCAAATGCTGAAGCGAATAAGCCAGAAAGTGGAAACACCCCTATCCTGAAGCCCAAGTCCCGAAGCTCTGATGCAGTGAGGGTCGGTGTTATGCCTCCCTCAATCATGTTAGCTACTAATGGAGCATCAATCTTGCTGCCTATTTCCTTCAGTTCCGCAATCGATCTTGGAGCTTCGACAAAGACCACATCTGCGCCAGATTTGAAATATTCCCTGCCACGTTCTATAGCCTCATCCAAGCCAGATGTGGCACGAGCATCAGTCCTAGCAACTACAATGAAGTCGTTGTCATCACGAGCTTCGACCGCAGCAGTTAGTTTCAGCAAATATTCATCGACTGGAATTATTTCCTTGCCTGCCATGTGACCACACCGCTTCGGCCATATTTGGTCCTCTAAAAAGACTCCCGAGGCACCCATCAATTCGAGATCTTTTACAATACGCCAAACGGTAAGTGGGTTACCGTATCCAGTATCGATATCCACAATGACTGGGATATCCACTGCACGGATGATTTTTCGTGCATTATCCATTGTCTCTCCGGCATTCAAGAAGCCGTAATCTGGCATACCTAGTACGGTGGCCGCTGATCCATAACCTGTTTGAAAAATAGCGTCAAAGCCTGTAACCTCCGTGATTCGAGCACTCAACGCGTCAAATACCCCAGGTAACACAATAAATTCATTGGGATTCGAAATTTTTTGGCGAAGAAGTTGAACATCTGATTTGGAATTCATGATGCAGAATAGACCAAATCGGCTATTAAGTTATCGTCATTTTAACTACAAGTTGGATTCTCGGGCAGTCATCATGCTAGCCATTTGTCTTCCACACCCCTCATAAAAGTATGCTAGTAATAACCCCTCCTTTGTTGCCATTGGATTAGTATTCATATTGATATTTCATACAGCTTCATTTCGTTAGAGCGTGATCAAACATAACTATAAATCATATCCGGCCTATTGAAGAGAACGATTCAAGTGGTTCTACATATTTACGTTGATGGTAGTGGTAGTCCTTACTCCAGGTATGGTTACTTTGTCGACGAGACTGGTGAATCTCACGTGGAACATCGCGAGGATGTTTCTAATAATGAAGCTGAATACTTGGCTATCATTAGTGCGCTTAAGAACGTGATTAATAGAGACAGGCAGATTGTGATACTATCGGATAGTCAATTAGTAGTAAATCAAATTAATCACAAATATGGCATAAATAATGAAAATTTAAGAAAACTGGCTTCTGAGGTTTGGATTCTCGGAAAAAAATTTGACAAGCTCGAACTTCGTTGGTTGCGCAGATCGGAGAATAAGGCAGGAAAGATGCTTGGTAGCTGAAAACTCATTTTTAAATTCAGAACTTATTCGAGAATCAATAAAACGTAACACTATTTATAGAATCAAAATTTGATCTATTCACCTCGCCTAACTGAAATATTTCACACTAGTTCTAATCTGTAGAAACCATATTTATCCTGTTTTTATTTAATATTATTTTGACAGTTAAGACCATTAAATGGGTTTATATTGTGAAGGGGAATAATAGTCTATATAAAAGTTGCCAGATTAGATCGTTCTCAGGTCAAAGACTGTTGGGGAAATAGAGTACATCAATTTACAGTTCTATTACAGCCGCGTTGATATTACTTTCCAATGTTTAATTTAGAATTTATGATAATAATAATTCCTATGTAAAATAAAATCAGGCGAAAACACAATCCGGATATCGGTTCCTACTCATCATGAAATGGTGGTAAAAGAGAACAGCAGACAACTCCATCGATTTTTAGCCCATAAAAGGTATGAGTTAAGTGCCCTATTTTCGAATATAATTGACTGTCGTCATCAATTTGATTGGATGCACAATATTTCTTGTCGTTTCAACTGTAAGAAAAATAACTAAGAGAAGTAGATTGATCACATTTCACTAACGACCCAAATTTGTGATACAAAATCATTTAATGGCTGGTAGATCGTAATAAGTTTGAAGAAAATTAAAACCTTTGGGCTTCTGTATTTCACAAGACCAAAGCCCTTGAAAAATGGAATATGACTTCCTCCATTATTTTGTTGTGTTTTCAGTTAATTATACGAATATTTGGTACTAGCCCAATGCATTCATATACACGTACCTTCTACAGCATATGGCCATCGTCATTCGTCAAATTAATACCCATGCAGTACTTCGAGCTGCTAGACCGCAGGGTCCCCCTCTGGAGCCGAGGTTAGTTCATTCATCGTATTGTAAATTTCCAAGTACCGCTTCCCCTTTTGGGTAGTAACGTAAGTTTGTTCTCCTACCCTATATTCTAACAATCCATTGTCTTGTAATTCTGTCAAATGAGCACAAAGCTGATTATGAGAAAGATACGCCTTGTACATGATCTTAGTCTTATTTTCAGCTCCTATTGCAGCTTCCAAGATCATGGCATTAATGTCTTGTCTACCCCTATTTTTCATGTTATGATCAGCTATGAGGGTGAAATTATTTATCAGAATCGAAAGGAGGTTATCAATTTAGGTTATATGGAATATTTATGGTGTTCCATACTATAATATGTTACTTGAGAAAAGTAGTATTATATAATATACTTACATTTTTAATAATTTTGCCCGATTAGAAAAGTATAGAAATATGTCGATAAATATACGTCGGGACTCCAACTTTATTGTGTGTGTGCACGAACGCTATCTCATAGCATATACCATTCACAATCATGGGACAACGATATAACAGAGATAGACAGAAATCAACATCCAAACCATTAAACTCCAGCCTATAATCGTCGAGGCTTCATATTATGTGATAATGAAGAAGTTTTGTCACAGTTTTATTACAATATTCTATCAGGTCCTTTTTCCCTTCCATCCTTCGAAGCATTGCAAATGATAGTACTCCGTCTCATTCCCTGTGTTGGCCACTACGTACACGCTACCAAGGGAGTCTAGGTTTATCACTTTTTTGCATTCACTACAGAATACTGGGGCTTGTGCTGCCGACATAACTACTCTCCTATCCCAACTTACTACGCAAGAATTAAGATTTTAACTTTGCTGTCAGCTTCCTGGTACCTTGAATTTTTTATCATAAATGATTGATATGATTACAGGTATTACCCAATTCAAGACGTTCTTGATCCAAATAGATGTTAAAGGTAAAACATGTGAGTTACCACTGCTTCATATTGACGAATATAACCGAAGCCTATATGGATAGTGGGTCGTAGAAAATCATCTACCTAAAGATTGTCATGCACTGTTAGGATTGCGATTTACAACTACTAGAGAGCAAACTTGAATCAAAGTGTGACTGGGCGCCATCCCAGTAGTAAATACTTATTATGGGATGAGGAGAGTTCGTTAATCGTTTGTCTAATTCGGAGCTACATCTTAATCCGCTAGACAAGAGATAAATAATTGAAGTGTGTTGATGGATTGTGCAAGAGGAAAAGGGTCAGAGCAGGAACCAGGCTAACACTATTGCCTCGTATCTTTTGTCCACTGTTGGATCCATTTCAAATTCTGATGTAATCATCCTTGAAGCTAACAGTAGTGTAGACGATGCAAGCCATCTTATGAAGGATAAGAATTCGACAAGTGTGCTAGTATCCGCAAGGGGAGATATCGTTGGCGTGGTCAGCAAGACAGATATTTTATTCAAAGTGATGTCTCAAAACAGGGATCCGTCGAAGGTAAAACTCCGAGAGATAATGTCAAGTCCAGTCCTGACAATACGTCCTAATGCTTCTGTAGAGGAGGCGCTATCCAAGATGGCCAAACGAAACGTCAGACAAATTTATCTTCATGCATTTAACGCAATAATAGGGGTGGTATCTAGAGAGCAGATCTATAGGAGGATGGAGGAGATTTCTCTTTCAACTGAAAACTTGGTGATAAGTGGGACTCCGGTATGTATTGTGAATTCAAAATCTGTCACATATATCAAAGATAAAAGTAAGGTAAATTACCTATGTCCGTACTGTCAGTCACCATTTGACACCACTGAGGGCCTCTCAAAACACATGGATAGGTTTCATAATGAATTTGATGCTGGCGTCCTTGAGGGTGATGTCAGATCAATTTTCGAATAGCTAAACCAAACTTTTCGCATTAGCAGCTTTTGAACAAGAGTAGGGTTTAGGATATGTAGCCCTTGAAGAATTTAACTATATCCCAACGGGGAACGAAATACTAATTATAGAAATTAGTTTGACATTATTGTCTGCACTAAGACTTGAACGCCCACTATATGTTTACTATTGCGTTCCTGTTATCTAGAAATGTTCAGATCTAGGATTGAAAGCGGCAACATCGGCGATACTCATTCAAGAAAGCTCAATTATATGAAGAAACCCACTCTGTGGATCACTGGGATATACTGGTTTTCGTGGAAATATTATGGATATGTCAGGTCTATAAAATAGCTTTACGTGA
>DASQUV010000014.1:0-50441 GCA_035641095.1 Nitrososphaeraceae archaeon | reverse complement strand
AATGGGTACTCTGATTTTGGCATAGAATCGTACACGAATATCAAGTCGTCTGAAAAAATATCGTGATGGTCAAGCCATCTTGCTACATAAGATACGGTCGGTCTCTCCCTTCTGGTAAGTATTGAGATCCTAAAACCGCGTTTGTGTATGTTTTCTATAAAGTTATTTTGATTGGGCTCGCAAGGCGGGATCTCTTCCCACCGGTTTTCCCATACATAATTAAATAAATTCGAAATCTCCGGAGGTTCAATCGGAAGAATTTTAGAAATATCCCATTCGTAGATATCATTTTTGGTGATATTCGTGTGATGCCTTTCATTGTATTCTTTTACCCAAATAACCATCGTGTCTGCCAAGACCGAATCAAAATCAAGTGCAAAGGTCCTAGCGGAACCTAGTATGTTCAAATGTTCAATGGATGTAAGAAAAGAGATTATAAAATTGTTAATACTTTTGGATTAAAGATTAAAGGATATCGTAATATTGAGAATATTGATAACATTGAGAATATTGATAACATTGAGAATATTGATAACATAGACCTACAGTCAATTATTAATAATCCATAGGATCTCGAATTAGGTAGTCGTCGTGACGACCCAGATAAATGATTATTCAGAACCAGCGTAAACAGGACTTCTGTAGTAGAAATTAGTATAATATTACTTCGCGTGAGGTTGAATAAAGAACAAATGTTACCTCTAATCATAATAGAAGACAGATGTTCGGTAGATGTCATATGCGTTTCCTAACAGCATAGAGTGTTGCACGAGTTTCAAGAATTACAACCTGCATTCTCTATTTGCTCAATTCAGGCATAAAGTTCTGATGTTAATTTGAACGTCAGTTAACCTTAATGGCTAATTATAACGGCGGTCCTTATGATAAATAACCAATCAACCAAATGATTGATTTCATAAATAAAAAATATAATATATAGTGAGTAAACTAATGAGGTCAAAATTGGAACTTTATATATTGCGCCACGGGGAGGCGGTCAAGAATGTTAGATCCGGTTTATCTGCCTCTGATGCCGATAGGCCTTTAACCATATCGGGTAAAAGAGAAATAGAAGAGATTTCATATTTTCTGAAAAAACTAAACATTAAATTTAGTCTGGTTATTTCTAGTCCGCTAAAAAGGGCACATCAGACTGCATTGATTGTTTCGAAGATTTTCAATGTTGTAAACAAGTTGGAAGATTGGGATGAACTTAAACCAGAAGCTGCTAGACAAGCTCTTGTTGATAAACTGTCCAAAGTCAAAGAAGATTCCACAATTCTCATGGTAGGTCATGAACCTTTTGTTAGTTCGTTTGTGTCTGAAATTGCATTTGGAAATCCCAGTGGAAACCTAGTGCTTAAGAAAGGCGGTTTCGTCAAGCTCCGAGTTCTGTCGAATTTTCCCAAAATGACTGCTGAATTACGTTGGCTCTTAAGTCCCCGATTGATGCGACGGTCGTAGCCCCTGTGGGTACAGATTTGGAGTTTTGCATACTTGCTAAGTCTATTTAATCATCGACATGGGAGACCCTCGGTGGGCATGAAATGAAGCTCTCAGTTATAGATTTAGGGTACAATTCTATCAAATTAGTGTGTTATAAAGTAAACTCTGATGGCACGTTTAGGGCTTATGATAGAAGAAGTATTAAGACAAAAATCGGTAGAGGGCTAACAGAGAGCGGTTATCTTAACGAAGCAGCGATCAGAGATACGATTGAAAGTCTAAGGTTATTTACAGACGTATTACTATCTGATGAGGTTAAAAATATCGTGGCGGTGGCCACAAGTGCTGTGCGGGAGGCAAAGAATAGAAATAGGTTTATTTCAGATACTTACGAGAAAACAGGGTTCTCGTTTAGGATACTTTCCCATAAAGAAGAATCTTATTACTCATGGTGTGGAGCTCTTTATTCAACATGTGTTCCCGATTCTCTCTTCTTCGACCTTGGCGGAGGAAGCCTTGAGTTGGTACATTCTGAGGATTTCAAGATTCGCGACCATCTCTCGCTTCCATTAGGGGCATTAAGAATGGCGAAAATGCTGAATCAGAAAAACGAAGACGTCCGAAAGAGGTACCTTCGAAAACATCTCACCAAGCTCGAACATCGTATTCTAAAAACACTCCCAGATAGGAAACGGTTCACCTTCAGTCCAGATGTTACCCTAGTAGGCGTAGGAGGGACGCTTCGAACACTAGCACAGTACGATCAAGATCTAACCAACTATCCTTTGGATAAGATCAATAACTATAAGTTAAAAATTGACCATATAGAGGAAATGACTGAACAGCTATCAGCCATGTCGATAGCTGAAATTACAGAAATCGCATCAATAGGAAGTAGCAGAGCTGATACGATTGTCCCTGGGAGTTACGTCATATCAGCCCTTATGAGAAAACTAGGGTACGATACTGTTGTAGTAAGTACAGAAGGATTGAGGGAAGGCCTCGCATTGTCCTTCTTTAATGATCCCCAATATGTCTCGTCAGATAATGTCCAACCATCTCTACGTTCGCACGTCGAACACATCGTCATGAACGGTTGCAGACGCATACCACCATCGAGTCGTTACCACCAGTTTCTGGAGACGTTATTATCGGCTGGCCTAATGAAGGTTCGAGAACATCAAATCTTGATTGAAGCTCTCCAACGGGTCCGTCGGTTTCATAGCATCCTCAACACAAATACCTTATTCTGTGCCTTGATTGATGAGGAATACAAGAATCTTAGCCACGGCGAGCTACTAGTTCTATGTCTTTCGATAATATACTCAAAGAAACCAAAGGCAGCTAATCGCTTATTTGCGAAGTATAAGTCAATCCTTCACTCACCGCAAAACAAAAGATCAATCGAAAAGATATCTTCGTGTCTCAACTTTATTATTACTATTGACAAGGGTGGAGCAACTATAAATCAGATTGCGTACGACGGGAAAATTTTCTACACCGATATCAGATGTAATGATTTGTCTAAATTTCCAAGATATTTGTTTGAAGAAGCAAAAAGATCGTTAGCATTGTCATTGGGCGTACCTGTGGAGTACAGTTTACGTTTAGAATCCAATGACATAAAGGTGAGGGTCTAAGATCGCAGGTAGATTTGCAGGAAGGAGACAATTAAAACGGCAATGACCCTTTTGCAATATCATATCATATGATCTCCCGAACGCTGTTAGGTTGAGGGTCCAAGTATTGGCTTCGCATTATTTCGCTATTAACCTCATACGTATTTCTAACGTAAATCATAGTAACATATGATATTAGAGTCATTAACTAACCAGAAAATATATTGATTATATAGATTATTATTCTATACATTATGTACTTTAGAATTCATACACAATCCGTATATGCCAGCAAGCAATATCTTTAGAAAAGTGTAATAATCTAAATGCAAACTAAGGGGACAAACAAACAAGTCGACGAGGCACTAGTAGTAAGACTTCGGAATCGAACAAATAATGATTTATTTATCAGACTCTACAGGCAAATGAATACTGACGATACTGATCAGAGCGGAGCATAATACTTCTCAACATAGTACTATATAGTAGTACACATTTACAGACTATTCATTTGTATTTAACGATATTTTGACATGATACGAACGTGGCCTCTATTCCTTATCACATTCACATCTGGTCGAGAATTGTCTTCGAAAAGATACTCGGACAGTAAGGGGCCGAATATCCTTAGAAAAGGATGCACGAGATAACACAAACACTGCAGATCTGAACTGGCATGCACTCTACGCGATTCATCCGTCCTTCTTATTACTCTGTTCCAATTCTATTCTTGTAGTTCTTTCGAACCTCCATTGAGATGGTCATTAGACCAATGCCAAATGGGATAGCCACAATTCCAAGAAGCATTGACAGTGAGGTATATGGCTCGTCTCCAAAGCTCCATTTCATAAATGTGACTGAACCCACAAGAAGTACCATTAAAGGTACATTCATGCCAACTGCCATCGTTGCTATGAGTAACGGATGCAATTAGCAGGGTGTATTGGGCTGTTAGTATTTATAAATATTGGAAAGTAGTAGAACCGAAGCACCAATAATGTACCACTCCCGTTTTAAGTCTTGAGAGATGATTTGTTTCAAAACACACATAAATATCAAGTTGAACACATCTCATAGTTGCTCTGAGGCTATCCGTATTATATCATAGCGCTGCTGATTACCTTACCCATGGCCAGATTTCGATGCCTCTCACAGTACATTGCTTCCTGATTATTACCTGTGCTCGACGAGCTGCTTCCTGCTCCCCGATCTCTTTACTCATATACTGCAAAATCAGCTCCTCATAAAGTTTTTTTGCTCTCTCTTCAGTGAATTCTTTGTAATTTGAAGACTTAACTCTTGTTGACGCTTCTTTTCCAGTCTGCTGAGAAATTTCATGATCTCCCTTCAAAGCCGCATACTCTCTCTTGCATTGTGCACAGCTGTCGTCAAAGAAATCGAGATGAGATGTGCATTCTGACATTACCTCGAAATCTCATCCATGTTATATTAAGAGTACCAATTCTCTCGAATCAATCATAATCCGTGAAATAGGAAATTATCTCCATAGCTCCAACAATGGCACGAAAAAGGAAAAAATATGAGATTTGGACGCTCTTCATGGTTGCGCTTTTAATTTAAATCAAATACTATCAATTAGTATTCTTATTACCCCTGTTCAGATAGAATCTTTCACTTCAATCAGAGACGAGATATCTTTAGCGAAAATAAATAGGTAAGTTAGGTTGCTGTGTTAGGATATAATTATTCAGATTAGATTTGACAAGACAGGTTTATCACATTGTTAACCTTTGCTTTGATAACTAGTCTCAACTGTGAAATTAAATAGGGTATCTAAATTATTCTCATCTGTCATGATAGATGTGATTCAGGCACTGATCCTAGGTATTGTTCAAGGACTGACGGAATGGCTTCCAATCTCCAGCTCTGGGCATTTGGCGCTAGTTCAGCTTACTATGAATCTTGAAGTTCCAATTTTTTTTGATATCGTTTTACATTTTGGTACACTCACGGCAGTTATTGGGATCTACCGACGTGAACTATTAGGGATTCTAATGTCGATAAAACCCATTGGCAAAGAAAATAGGGATAGTACAGGAGTGGAGTTGATGAGCATAAACCGAAGTAGAAGGTATCTATTGCTAATTATTCTCGGAATGATTCCTACTGCATTGATTGGAATCGGATTTAGATCAATCTTTGAGGAATCTTTTTACAGTATGTGGTCAATAGGCTTAGGTTTCTTAATAACGGGAGCTATGATATTTGTCACAAAGTTTATCGACAGGGGTACGCATTCAATACGAAATATTGATGCCATTCTGATAGGCATAGGACAGGGGCTTTCTATCTTCTCAAGCATTTCGAGAAGTGGAGCAACCATTTCTATTGGGATGTTCAGACACATCGAAAGATCCGAACTAATCACATTCTCATTCTTACTATCAATTCCAGCTATTGTGGGGGCAGGACTATACGACCTAGTTTTCGCAGATAGCATTTCTCAGGTTGAAATTTATCAAATCCCCATAGAATCTTATATTATTGGAACATTCACTGCTGCCATTGTAGGATATGTGTCAATAAAGTTTCTGATTAATATCATAAATAAAGGAGAATTTTATCTATTTTCGTTTTATTGCTTTTTATTAGGATCACTGATACTGGTCAGTCTTATCTAACCAATAGGTCAAAAACAACTGCTTTCCTGAGACTTGAAGACAGTAGAGGGCTCAAAATTTTTCACTGAAAGTCTTTCTAATCAAAAACTACATTTAATGTTACAACTAAATTTTATTCATATTTGTGACATATAGTTTTTAAGATGCCACAAAAGTAAGAAACACATTGATTGACTTCTCTAAACTGAAGTACAGGGTAAACTATAACCAGTCCGTGTATAATTTCAAAACACGAAGGTACGAAAGTAAGGATGCTACTTATAATAGCTATGAGCAGGCCAGAGCAAACCAATGGAAGTGCGAAAAATGTGCCGAGTTGTTTGGAACTTTGAAAGAGCTAAAACTTCACAAAATAGAGCTTCATTCCTATTAGCAGAAACTGAGTCTGTTCTCTTGTAGCAGACTTTTAATAAGTTGATGTATTACTGATTTTAGGATATAAAACAAACTTCCTTGCAAACCAGCTACCCTTGATCTCGCGATATTTAATTCACCTTTCATAATTAAATGAATGTAGTTTTAATAATTAGGCTGTATATATGATTATTAGTTACTCAATATAACATAGGTGTGAAGAGCGTTGGAAACAAAATTTCAGTTACCATTCCAACAATGAACAGGTAACAATTGGTGTCTGGATGATATATATCAGTGAAATATTGACACTCTCACGCTCAGGACTTTCGTTAATGCTGAACAAGTAACGAAATGACCAAATATATCAAATAATCCCGAAATAATCTTTCCAGCGGTGTAGTGAAGTCGCCCTCCCATTTTTATCTATATATACCAACGGCATTATTTCAACTTCATCGTTGCCAGGGAAACGCCATTTTGGTTTTCTTGCAACGGTAAAGTATTGCGATCGTAGAGTCAGTAGACAATTGACTGTGGGATCATAGTCGTATCGTATTAATCCAATTCCATAATACAATAGTCTTCACATCTACGACTTGAGATAGTAGTCAATAACTTCCAATTCTAATGTTAGTCTCCCTTTAAAAAATAGTCCACGTATGCGTCATTGATGCCGTTGACTCGTCACCGCTAGGAACTGCTGCCTATCCTACATATTTTTAAAGGCCTCGACTTATGAGCATTTTTTTTAATTATTTGCTCGATCTCAGCTTGCTTCATATTTGGAATTTTGTTACCATGAAACCGATCTCCTGTAATTACTGGGTCTGCGGATTCCAGATTCTTAAGAATTTCGTCAATTTCTTCGTAATTAGCTCCAAGCTCTTCCTCAGCGGTTTGGTCATTCCATAATCGAGGGCTGCTTTTCTTTTGTCGGATTGAAGGTGGAAGTTCTAAATATTCGGCGAGTTCCCTAACCTTGGTTTTGTAGACATCCCCCAGTGGAAACAAATCAGCCGCTCCGTCTCCAAACTTTGTGTAATACCCAAGCATTAGCTCACTCTTATCAGATGTTCCTAAAACTAGACCATTATGGATAAATGAGTAATAGTACAGAATACACATTCTTATTCTGGCAGCTAGATTTCCCTCTGCGTACAAATTCCTGGGAAGATGGGTAAGGAAGTCTAACTTGATGATATTTATGTTAATAGTCTTGCATTCTAAATTTAGACTATTTGCAAGTTCGATCGCGTGATCTACATCCGAGTTTGGAGTTATAGGAAAATCAGGGAGTATAACTGAAAACACATTTCTGTTTGACAACGCTCTTACAGCCAAACAAGCTGTAACTGATGAATCAAGTCCTCCACTGAGGCCAATAACTACTTTCTCGCGTTTGGTCTCATCTAGTTCACGCTGAAGGAATTTTTCCACAAGGTCACATATAGCCTCGCAACTCATAGTCACACTTGGTAAAAGCACCACTTACAATATTTTTGTTACCATTTGATTAGGATAATTTGTATGTGGTCCAATGTGTAACTTGATGTTCAAATGTTCTAAGTTTAAACGCCAATCAGTTTCTGCCAGTTGCATCAACTCTTTGAACATTACCCCTCTCTTACTCTTTCACAACTGATCTGCAGAAGTACAATGAGACTCAATTATAGAAGCCCCAATTCAAGCTTATAGGTCGCATTAGATGATATATGAGTAATTCGAAGGAACCTTTGCGTACTTGATTGACCGGAATAGATACAAATAGGTGACTAATAAGAGGTGCAAGATGGAGCGCTTTGAAGCAAGAAGATCCTAAATCGTCCAATCCACATTAGACTTCCTACTACCACGCAATTTGGTAAGGACAGTAATACTAATATTCTGTTTTCTGCTTTCAACAATCTGCTTAGAAATTCATGTCAGGTAAGCATCAATCTATATCGAGTCTAATGTGGGTAGAGAAATATCGTCCGTCCAGACTTGATCAGATAATAAATCAAAAAGATATTATCAGGGCGCTCCAAAATCTTAGAAAAAAACCTAATGAAATACCACATTTCATATTTGCTGGACCAGCCGGAGTCGGCAAGACTACGGCAGCCCTGTGCATTGCCGAAGAATTGTTAGGGGAAAATTGGAGACGGGATACTCTTGAGCTGAATGCCTCTGACGAACGAGGTATAAAGATGGTCCGTGAACGTGTTAAGGAATTCGCGGCTGTAATGAAGTTCTCATCTACTACAGAGAATGATGATAAGCCCTATCGCATCATAATTCTTGATGAAGCTGACGAAATGACCTCTGAGGCCCAGACTGCATTGAGAAGGATTATTGAAGATAGTTCAAGGACAACACGTTTTATCATCATATGCAATTATCTGTCCCAACTAATAGAACCTATACAAAGTCGATGTGTAATATTTCGCTTCACTAGATTACCTAAGCAGGAGGTAGTAGACCACTTGTCTGAAATCTGTAAACGAGAAGGAATAGAATTTGATGTCAAGGCCCTCTCTCGTATCTACGATTCTACTTCAGGAGATCTTCGCCATTCTATCAATATACTGCAATCTGCAGCGACTAATAACACTTTGACCGTTGAAAAGGTGGAATTGTCTATCGGGTTATCTGGCAGGGCAAAAGCGGGTGAAGTCATAAAACTCGCCCTTGCGGGTAAGTTTAACGAGGCAAGAGAACTTCTCTTGGAATTGACTCAGGTATTTGGTATGTCCGAAAAAGATTTCTTGAAATATACAGCCCAAGAGGCATTTTCAATGAAATTGAGTGACCCTGGAAAATTTGCTGAGCTTATGGCCGAGTACGACTACAGACTTAGCGTGGGGGCACACGCCGATATTCAGCTTACTGCGTTTCTTGCCCAGGTTAGTATCCTTGGCAAGAAGTAGATTTGTAAGTGTTTCATGGCAATCGGGTTTCCATTTTGGAGACCAGATTTTTACTATGATAAATAACTCGACGGATTTTTCTAAAGACTTTATGTACATGTTATCTGAAATATCTGAAAACTCGCAATGCATAGAAAAATCATATACACGGAATTAGTGTCGGTTAGCTTATATACACAGTCAAGAGCATCGAGTGATTGACTCACGTTGTCTGGTTCTACTGTGTCATATAGAGACAGAATCTATATCGTCGAAGATATTATTCTGAAACTGGCAGAATACGGGGAATTAAACCAGACAGCATTGATAAGTTTCTGTGGCCTAAACCTCAAGAAACATAAAGTGATTCTCGATGAAATGGAAGCAAACAATCTGATTACAAGAAAGGAAAAATCGATTGGTAAGAAATCAGTTAGTGTTTATATGGCGACTGCGGAAGGTGTAAGCTTTTTCAATACTATACTTGCCCCTTATGAAAAGATGTTTCCACGAAAAAGAAATAAGGCAAGCCGACCGCATATTCAAAGTGGGCAAGAATAGAATTTGTTGATCTGAGAACTAAATTTCTGAAATGGGTTCTAATACAAGATCAATACCAGAACCATCTGTCTATATGATTGCTGAATTACAGTTTATTCCAGTCCAAACTGGGATGAAATCTTTCTATTAATCTCCCTTTTCTCATTTAGGTAGGCATTGTATCGGCTATTCCATGAACCAATCTTTCTGTATTGCTTTATTCCTGCATACAGCCATATGCATGATATTATAATAACGGAGCCCAATAGCACACTCAACACAGTGCCAAATTCGTTTTCTATCTCTAGGATTGCAAAAAAGGATGGATGACTTATCAAGTACACCGACAGACCTATAGCAATAGGGGCTAAAATCAAAGCGGAAATAGAAACACCTAAGAGTGTTTTTCTAATATTGAGGATTTGTTGAATGAATGTGTCCATTAAAGTCAACAAATTATCTCTAGCATTTGCCGCAAGATCATCCTTATCGTTATTGGCTATATTTTCATCATCTCGGTGATTTGCCGCGCTGTTGACCATATCCTCGTCTTTAGACATAACATCCTGTTCCTTTATTTATCTTATCATTAACATGGTTACTTGATCCACAAGACCCGGGCAATGCGGTGGACCTGGCATATGTGAGTCTATTGGATAAGTTTAAAACCAATTAAGTTGAACAAAGCCATTGATTTGCCAACGTTGCTCTTACCAAGTTCTGTGGGTAGTGAGCGTCTTGATTAAGTAAAAAATGCATAAAGCCTTTTTTAGAAACCTGCTCTGATCTTAAATACAACTATATGGTGAGAGAAATCCTCCTTTTTGGTGTTCTTCTTCTTTTGGTTTTCATACCTTGGACGACGCTTAACTCATCCTCTACTCCCCAAAATAATCTCGAAATAAAACACGTGTATAACTATGTAGATGAAAATAAGATCATGCATGTTCTTGGGGAACTGCAGAACGTTGGAAACAAAGCTATGACGAATGTCACGGTTGGGGCTACATTTACTGATCCGGAAGGCAATATCATAAATGAATACAATAGATCTCCAGAGTTAAGAACCATAAATCCCGGTTTTGTGTCACCGTTTGAAGTTCTTTTCATAGACCAGAAGAACGTCGATAAGGTAAAGGATTTTAAACTACATGTAAAAGGGACAGAGGTTAGACCAGCACCCGTAAATCTTCAAATTAAGGTAGACTCGTCCAGGCAGGATATTTTAGGGTTTTATTATATCAACGGTATAATTTTCAATTCAGCAGATAATAGTGCTAATAACTCAATTGCAATTGCCACACTTTACGATAAGGATGGTCGTGTCATAGCTATAGGGAGAGGCCTTGCCGAACCGAAAGATATCTCAGGCAATTCTAGCGCAAATTTCGGATTGGCTATAATAGATAAACTACAAACCCATAAAGGTAAAAGTTATTCTGTTGTAGCAGATTCTGATTCGTATGTATCGATCCCTACCACCACTCAAGAGAAGTAGATAACTCGTTATAACTTGTGCAAAAAAGTCGCAATTCAACGACTTATTCTGATTCTTTAATACAATCTATACAAGCTTATCATCATAATTTCCTTTTGATATTTCAGTGAAAACCTCTTTGGCAAGTTTTCCATCTACTTTCACTCCCATACTTAGACAGGTTCCGATTACCTCCTTTGCTACTCCTTTGATATCGATAGCATAGGAACTTTCTAGTTTCATCTTTGCTATTTTTACAACTTTATCAATTGGCAAATCACCCACATAGTCTCTTCCTGAACTACCAGACCCCTTGCCAATCCCCCCCTCTTTTGCAATAAGGGCCGCAGTTGGAGGTATGCCCACTTCTACGGTGAACTGCTTTGTTTCACTATCAACTTCGACTTTCACAGGAACCTTCATACCAGGGAAGTCTCGAGTCTTTTCGTTAATAGTATTTACAACTTGCAAAACGTTAAGACCCATCGGGCCCAGTGATGGGCCCAAAGGAGGACCAGCACTAGCTTCGCCGCCGCTTACAAGAGCAGAAATACTTTTCTTTTCTCCCATATACCCGAACAAGAGGACATCCCTGAATATAAATTGAATATGCTAGAGCAACAAGCTACCTACTCAACCAGAAATACGAACAACTAAACTGATCTGGAAATCCTTCACCTTACTGAACCAATTTTCGGAGATAGTTTGCATCAACGGTCACTGGAATCTGATAGGGGGAATCAAGGAGAACCACTGTTGCCTCCTGCTTCTCGTAGTCAACTCTGATTACCTTTGCTTTCATCGATTTAAATGGCCCAGCTACCACCTCTACCATATTATCTATGCTCAGATCAGTAACTACCGGCTTCTTTACCAGGTAGCCCTCTATGTCTTTAAAAGGCAATTCCCCACGTATTTGCCCGCGAACGTGCCGTACTCCGCTCAGCGCTTCGTATGCCACATTTGCGTCTGGTGCCTCGACTATAATATAGCCTTTAAAGTTTTCTAACACCAAAATTGAAAAAATTTTCAATTTCTTTGTAGTTATCTTTGTGTGTAAAATATTTGCCACGACTCGCTCTTGGCCACCTGTTATCCTGATAGCAAAAAATTTGGACTTTGTGACATCTTCTGTTGCTGTTGCTTGCTCATTGGTATTACCAATAGGTTCTGGCAGGACAGATTCGTCGACCGTATTGCCATCTTGCATATCACCATGTATTTCATTCACAATGTCCTCTGAGGCGGTACTCCCTAGGCTGATGTCGTCGGATATGCTAGCAGGGTTACCACTTCCTCCATCCAGATTCTCCTTTTCTATATTATCATTAATGTCAAATAAGTTAGTATCCATTTAGCGAATATATCTACGATAGATTATGGCATTTTATAAATTTACGTCGCATACTCCTGGTGCAGTTCTATCAATCTTCTTAAATTCTAAATTCTCACCACATTTATGGAAATTTGGCATACCAAAAAATCAACTATCAAGCGGTTTTCTGTTAGAGAATTTATAGTAGGCCTCCTCCACCATATTGGTGGCAGGAGATATCGCGCTATTTGCATCATTACATGATGAAGCGGGTATGAACATGGTGAATTTCTTGACATGTTGCCAGGATTTTCAAATGACAAGCTGCTATCCGCTAGTCTATGAATCATGTAAATATGCGAATGTCAAACTATATGTAACAAATAAGGATCTGCTCTTCCTTGATGATTGCAACGTCGGTGATAGACTAACTTCATTTGTTTTTCTTTCGAGACATAGGTCGGTAAGCGGAATACCCTCTCTTACATGTCATTCGACGGGTAACTTTTCTCATAATACAGTGTACGGTGGTAGGTCAAACGAGTTGGGAATAGTGAATCCTTCTTTGCTAAAGGCTTATTTTAATGAATTGAATCGAAATAGAGATTCAGTGCCTGATTATCAAATTACTCTAGAAGCCACACATCATGGGCCTACATCACTCAAAGGGCCCATCATTTTTGTCGAAATCGGTTCTGGGCCGGAACAGTGGAAGGATTCGAATGCCGCACGCGTAGTTTGCAATTGCATTTTACAGGTTTCATCCCTCTCTGTAAGCGGCCCTGGTAGGGTAGCATTGGCTCTAGGCGGAACGCATTATCCAGAAAAATTGAACAAGATTCTTCGTGATACAGATATTTCAGTGGCATACATTGCGACCAAGAATAATTTGCAGTTTATTGACGACAGGATGCTCCAGCAAATGATAGTCAGGAGCACTGAAAGGATAACGCATGTTCTACTGGATTGGAAGGGACTTGGAAAATACAAGGAAACCATTTTAAATACGATTAAAAAAACTGGTCTCGAGGTTGTCAGAATATAACTACTATATTTGAGCCAATGTCAGCTCCTCTTAATAAGGTGTTCCAGGTTTGATTGAGATCCGACAAATTCGCGATGGGGTGTGCGACAGCATTATTCATTCATCCTGATTATCCAGCGTAATAATGGTTAGGTCCGAACATATGGTGCTCGACAATATTATAAGGCCCGTATCCGAAAGGTGAAGCAAACATGCCAAACCTCACGGGTATTAATGTCATAACTGCATTTTTGATATATGATCATCAAATATTAATCCTTAGACGAAGCAGTAATGTGAAAACTATGAAGGAAAAATGGGGAGCCGTGAGCGGCTATTTAGAAAATAATGATCCGCTTAGACAAGCCATTATAGAGATTTACGAAGAAACTGGTCTGGATAGCAGCAAAATAGAGCTAGTGAGATCAGGGAATGTCCTCGTGGCAATCGATCCTGAGAATGCAGGTACGGCATACAATATCCATCCCTTCCTTTTTCATTCAAAAAGCAAAAAAGTAATACTTAGCAGAGAACACGATCAATTTAGATGGGTGACAATGAATGAACTTCGGAGATATGACACTGTCCCCAAGTTGAAGGAGGCCTATGAGAGTGTGGCAGGATCATTGCACGCCAAATAAGACTATGAACAAATGATTATGTCTGATTATAATTCTTATTTATTTTTGTTGTCCAAATGAGGTGAAGAAGTGGTACTGCAAATAGGAATGTTACCACCAATTATTTTTTCACACCTATTCTAGCCTCCACAGAGAAACAGGAGTAGTCTGATTTGCAATTTTAATTTGTAACTATCTGAATGAAAGAAAATGGTAATGGGACGAACCAATAAATTTTTGATATTCACTAACGAATTTCTAAGTCAATTCCGACGCTAATTTCCGTTTATTTTTGTGGTTACTGTTGTGTTTAGAATTTCAGCTCAGTTAATGTTACACACGGCATTCAACCTTGGATTCCGCATGAATTTGGACCTGCTTCTAAATCATCCAGATGCAAACTATTGCAAAGCAGCAGATCTTTATTTAAACTCAATATTCTTCTGTAATTCGTAGGTTGAGGAGGTATGCTAGATGCCACATAACTAACGAATTCATCTTCATCCATTCTAAACGCCTTTACAGATGCCTTTATTTCTCCTATCGTTTTGAAAACCGGCTCGTGGTGTTTCAAACTCTTGCTGTAATGGGAGGGCAATACTAATGCGTTATTTGGCAATGATGCAAGCTTTTTGTAAGTAAGGAACAGAGTTCGGGAAAATTCATCGACCCTATCATGTAGATCAGGTCTTCCGATCCCATCAACAAAGAGTGTATCTCCGCTAAAGAGAAAGGTTTCTTTATTACTCTGTCCGTCCCCCTTAGACAGCGTTTCTAATTTGAAAGACATACTCCCAATTGTATGTCCGGGTGTAGGAATAACTTCAAGAAATAGTCCCTTAGATATTTCAATCCTCTGGCCGTCCACAAGAATGGCCACGTCTAATCCATTCGTCTTTGTTTGTTCCATCTCATATCCTTCCTGGGGGCTAAGATAGAGGACGGCACCAGTTTCTTTGGCGATAGTCGTCGAAGCGGACATGTGATCTGCGTGTCTATGTGTCTCGATTAATGCCTCAATTCGAAGGTTATTTTTTTTTGCAATCTCGTAAATTGAGGCCGTTGAACTGCACGGGGGATCTATAACAACTGCCTCATTAAAATAGGAAACCAAATACGTCATGCAACCTTTCGAAATTCGTCTTATCTGCCAGATCTTCAAGTGGGGATCTGTTAGACATGGTATTAATGCCAGATCGTTTACTTTATTCCAAGCAACCATTCCCCCTCTTATACTCTTCGCATTATATCCGAGTTGGGATAAGTATTGTGCTGCCAACTTTGATCGCATCCCATGAGAACATACAGTGATCACCTCTCTATCTTTGGGAATATTTCTAATTTGTTCTTCGGAGGATAACTTGTCCAAGGGTATCAGAGAGGGCTTTAGATATTTATCGTAGCTAATCTTCCAGGTCTCATATTCCTCCGGAGTCCGGACATCCAAAACGTACAAGTTTTCACCGGAATCCATCCTATACTTTAGGTCTGCAGGTTCTATTTCAAGCGTGTTGTACGAAGAGCGCTTATCAGTCAATCCTCTGGCTCACTAATACTTTCCGCCTCGCGTACAATAAAATGTTTTGTTTGGAAGATATCCTACACATAAATAAATCCAGAGCTTAGGTTAGACAGACATCATCGTTGGTCAACGAGCAAGAACGAGAATTAAAACAATCAGAAACATACACAGAAGAAGAAGAAGCAGAAGCAGGTATCTTTGATGTGACAGCAGGATTTAACTCTCAACACACAAAGTCAGCCTATTGGCATTCAATCACTTTCTTAAAGTTACAGTAAAAAATAATGATTTACGTGCTTTGCTCGATTTAAAACGCGATGTCATAGAACGCAAGATTATAGACCATATCATTTACCTCAAAGATGTGAAGAAATTAAGTTATTGGACTATTCAAGTGCATTCCTCTGCAATATTACATTTCTTTAGTATGAACGATGTAAACAATCTCAACATCAAGAAGACTAAGAGGTTCTTGCCAGAGGATGAATCTGAGAGATATAGCAGGGATAGGCCTTATTCCATAGAGGAGATTGAACAAATCCTAGAAAAGTGTGATGTAAGATCTAGAGTCATCATACTTCTCCTGGCTTCATCAGGTATGCGTATTGGAGCATTGTATGATTTGTGGATAGAAGACATCAAGAAGATGGACGAATTTGGCGTCTATTTGATACGTCCATATAATCGTTCAAAGGCTCATAGCTATTACACGTTTTGCACTCCAGAATGTGCTGCTGCGATAGACGCATACCTGGATTATCGTCGCAAGTTTGGAGAGGAGATAAAGGATAAGTCCCCTCTAATCAGAGAACAGTTTGACATTGACGACTATCCGCGTGCTAATAGTCCTAGATTCCTTTCCACTATGATGATGACCCGCGCTATTGCAGATGTGCTAAAACGTAGTGGGGTCAACTCAATCGCAGTAGGAAATAAACGAAGGGATGTTATGAGAACGCATGGCTTTAGAAAGTTCTTCATAACACGATGTGACATGGCGAATGTGAACTTTACAGTTAGAGAGTTTCTATCTGGTCACAAACTACCGAATCTAGATTCCACTTATAATCACAGGCATAGAAATGAAGAGGATATGCTCGCAGAATACGTTAAAGCAATTCCCTATTTGACCATAGACCCAACTCAAAGACTGCAGCAAGAGAATCAGGAATTAAAGAAGGCTAGTATGGATTATCTTGTTGAACTAGGTGACCTTCGCCAGGAATTTAATGAGATGAAGCAAATGTTTGTCAATCTTAATCGTTCCAATCGTTGGTAACATACAAGAGGTTAAAACTTGGCATTGGGGTCATCTTCCATCCTGTACGGTTTGCCATACTTTCTAAACCAATCCAGATGAAACTGTTCATTCCTGAGACGAAGATACTCTTGTTCTATCTCTGTCAGACCATTTCCCACTTTCGATAAGGTCTAGAAATGCTTGCTGACCTCCTACCTCTTTCATCTTTGCTTCACATCTGGCAACCCTTACATCATTAGCTTTATAGTGTATCTCGACCATCCTTCTAAGTCGCTGCTCTTCTTCATATTCTGAATCTAATAATGACTCTGCTATAGTGAAATCCTCTACGAATCTGTGTGTTTTTTCTTTGAAGTCATCAGTTAGTTTCCTGGCTTCCCTATTTAGATCCAATGTTGTCTATTTTCTCCTTGATTGCCTTAATCTGCATAAGTCCTGGTCCATCTTTAAACAATGAGAATCTGGCATTATTACAATCTATTATGAGCTTTAATGCTAGAAGACTGTCTTTATCTGCTGTAGGCCTTCCTGATCTTTGTAGTTTGTGAAAGATATCCCACGCATTCTTATGGGCTTCCTCTATGCCATCTATGCATTGTTTGTAGTAGAATCCTAGGTCAGTTCTGGCCAGGTCAAATATGAAGGATTGGGACATTCTCTTTAAGGCTTTAACATCTTTGGAAATGGTTGTTCTATCTACCTTTAATATGTCTGCTATCTCTTGTTCTGTCATGGATTGAGCTAGCAGAGACTATCTGTCTCCTTCTTTCCTCAATCTGATACCTTTTTGTGTGAACTGACAAGTGTAAAATGTGAAAATATCATTCATTAGATTGACTTTTCTGGTCATCAGACCCAGGTCCAGTACTGGGATTCCTCTCTAAGTTCAAATACTCTGATGCTTCTTGGATTCATTACCGAGTAAAGTCTGTCCATATCCTGAAATATTACTTCGTCAATGGCTAATAATCTAGTCTTAAGTCTAATCCTCAGCAGTGGCAGTACCTTCTTCTGTTGTTCTACTCCAGGCATAAGTTAGTAGTTAGTTCAGTTCGTTGTTGCAGTTCTGGCACTAATCTGGTATGGTGTCCTTCTTATGGGGACCAGTCCTTTCACCCTCTGGATAAAACGTCTTATAAACGCCAGGATATCGCTTCTTAGCAAACTCGGCAGCCTTCTTTTCCATACTCTCTAGATGTTCCATATAGTTAGGTGGCCCGGGCTGTTTCCTCCTATTTTCTATTTCAGTCTCCAACAGGCTCCAGACTCTTAGAATAACCCAATAATACTCTCGAATGAATATCTTCCCGTCGAGTAGGTTATAATGTATTAGAGTGCCGATTTCATTAAAATCGCTTCTCACTATGTTTCTGCATATAGTAGTCAAGTCCTCAAAGGTAGGCCCATTTTCAGAAGTAGGTCTGGATAGACCAACAATCTCATATGATGACTTGGTATAATCACCATAAATAACCTCCGTGCCTCTCTATGTTTTACGTCATTTAGCAAGCGGAAGGCTTCTGCTAGAGCAGTAAGACTGAATTTCTTCCTCTGAAATCTGTATGTTACATAAGAAACAGTGGCAGCCGCTCCCGCTGTAAAGGATGTAATTATAAGTCCTATGTTAGCAAGAAGAAGGTCGGTTAGATCGTTTACAGACATAATCAAGTTACCCAAGGTTTCTGCGTAGGCCTAAGAATATTTGGCTTTCTATGTAGTCCTGTTACTAGATAGGGAGTATCAATCTCCCCCTCGTGATATCACAAGCGATATTATGGGTTCATAGCTTCAGATTCCTTTATGTGTAAAATGTCTTATTCATAAAATGTTTTGTTTGTGGATTTGCTGATAAAAAATATCATAACAGTAACCTTCGACGACCGTATGTGATAATTTAACAATTGGACCATGGCTCTCGGATTGTTATTAATGGCTACAATCATACTGTCTCCTTTATCGATTACCGTTTCAAGTGAAAGCCGCATCCACGAGAGATATCATGGATACTACTGGTCAGCGTTACTATTCTCAACGTGGCTTTGCAGTATCCAAGACAGAAAGCCATGGAGAACATTCGCAGATACATCGATGAACGGTCACCTTTCGAATAACACAAATGTCTAGTTGGATTGAAGGCCGCTATCCGCAAGAAATAGACATCAGTGAAAATGCACAGTCGGATAGCAGAGACGTTTTACAAGCAATTAGCGTAAAGATGCAGTCATCAGAACATGTATAATTGATTTATATTCTATAACTGCGCTATTACTCGTTCAAATCGTAGTCGAGACTTCCAAGCAAACGTGCCCCTCGAAAGGCTAGGTGAAACAATCTCAAATGAGATCAAAATAGTTAATTGAACGTAGACAAAAACCAAGAGCTCACTTTGAACTATGGGATTAGATCGATTCCAACTCTACTAGTCTTTAGGGAGGAAAAGACACTGCTCGAACTGTCGGTGCTGCTATAGAGCAGACCTATGAAAAATTTGTGAAGACCTCCGTCTCAAACCAGTTAGCTCAATCAATTAACAGAACACCACTGGTGCTGTTACATTTTTCCTTACGTTATCGGTGATTCAGCTCAATCTAAGGCAATTCCATTGGATGGACGACCCCCAATTCTAAGCCGGTATCTCAAACAGGAAATTATATTCTTTCAAGCTAACCTTTCGGCAATGAAAATACTTAAGTAGGATTTCTCATCCATTTACAAATAATGTACAACAATGCTACCCTAGTAGGAACACTGTCGACTATATTCGCATTGTCGGCAATCTTGATGAACACCCCGTATTTGAATTCAGCGTCTGCCCAAGTAGGCCCACCTGGTGAAGCAGGGGTTACGGACGAGCCGGAACCAGATTTCCCGCCTTTAAATATGACAGGGCCAGAAACAGCAACTGAATTTGAAGATATCGCCGGTAGCGATGCAGCGATTTTGGCAAATGACACTGACATTAGTAACCCTAACAATACGGCGTTAGACGCTACGGGTATCAATATGCGAGAAGACTGCATGCAAATTCCTGGCAATACTGCTGAGGACTGTCCTTAGTCAACCTTAGCCAAATCCCTATTTTTTTGCTTTTATGGACCCTTTAACTCAGGGCGGGCTATTGCAGATTATTTATAATTAGATCGTGAGGTCAGCAAAAATCCTTATATAATGTTTGACGAGTCGGCATACCAAAACGTGCAGTTCAAATCGCTCTGAACATTTCGAAATGCTCTATACGTGAATGGCATCCTCATGACTTTTAAATGGCTTGAGAATTAAAGATAACTGAATAATTGGTGAAGGGTGGGAGAAAGCATAAACATGATAAAAGGAGAATAAATAAGAAAGCTCTGATAGTTGGGGTTGCACTTGCCGTCGTAATGGTAGGGGGGGCTGTAACTGCTGTCCTCATGAACTCTCCCTCTACAGCTTTGAATCGAGATGATAATACCGAGATTATTCAGCGGATAGGGGCTCCTATATCAGAGAACGTTCCTGTCCTAGCCTCAGAAGGTGGGTCTTCTAACGTAACTATGGTAGAATTCGGTGACTATCAGTGCCAGTATTGTGCGAGGTTTCATAACGAAACTAAGGATCAAATTATGGACAATTTCGTAAATACCGGTGAACTTAGGTTTGTATTCAAAGACTTTGTGATCAATGATCTACCATCTGACCGTGCATCTACACTGGCAGCTGAAGCTTCTTATTGTGCTGCAGACCAAGGCAAATATTGGCAGTACCATGACGTACTGTACGATAATTCGCGCGGAGAAAACACAGGTTGGGTGACTGAGGACAGTTTGAAGCAGTTTGCAACTAGGATCGGAATTCAGAATCTCACAGAATTTTCTGGATGCCTTCAGAATCATGCCCATCAGGATTTAGTCGAGGCTAATACTCAGCTCGCCAATGGCCTTGGACTTAGATCTACCCCATCGTTTGTCATAATTTCTAACGAGACGGTGCCAATTGCAATAGAGGGTGCCCAACCATACACTGTGTTCAAACAGGCCATTGATGATGTCCTTGCTAACGTGTCAAGAACTTAAAACTGCGGCGGCACAGCGGAGGAAAGGAGAGTACTGCTAACTATGATTGGTAATCTATCGAACTCGAGGATGTATTCTCAACTCCAATTGATTCTACAAAGCCAGATCAAATCAAGAAGCATGAAAGTTTTCAAGAATTCCGAACGCTCAACTAGCATCAACTAAAACAATCATTTTTGACTACAAGTGCAATGGGTCAAGCCATTAGTGTCGAAAAGCGTATCCAAAGTATTTAAGAGTCGTAACGGAATTTTGGAATACTGCCGTTGGTTTATCATTCATCGCCTGTCAGAACGTTTGTTCCTAGGCTTGTGTGAATTCTGTGATTTTCGTACTCCACGATCATATGTAAAATACTTATAGCCAAAAAATGCTGCGATGGCATAATTTGCGATTCCCAGTGCAAAGAAAACGAAGGAAGATAAATATGCAGACTCAATTATGCCAAAGGTGCCTACTGCGGCAGCCAGCCCAATGAAAACAACGAGTTGATTTTTGTATACTACCATATGCTAGATACTGTAGTCTGAACAGCGGGATGCCAGATATGAATTTTGTTCTTAAGATTTATGTGAAATGGTGTGAACGATGCAAGCCAATTGCTTACATTACTTCTTCACAGTAACTCGTTGGTGACCAAGTTGCCATATCAAGAATATCTTGCTTTTTTCAAAGTAAAAGAGTCATATTTTACTGGGAAAAGCTGACCCTCACTTCTTTCAATATTGAACGTCTATTATCCCGGCACGGTAAAGGAAGCCACGCTATTTATTCAAACATAACTTGGTTAGTGTCAATTTATTATTATCCATATGCCTGAAGGGTACTCAAGAAGCATGCATGTATTGAATTGCTATATCAATTTATCATTAATCCACTAATATGGAGAATTCACATTCCTATAGCAAATGGAATCTGCAATACCCCTAAGCTATGTTGTTCTAACGTTTGTATTAATCATAGTGTCAGTTATCCCAACCGGTGATAGATTCTCAGTTCAATTCCCCCTATACGATCAGGCTAGAGCAGTATCAGAGAATGAGCTTGACCTCGACTGTGAAAATAATGTAGACCTGTGTTTGGTAGAGGCTTGCCTTGGGAAGGAATGTTCTAAAATTGGCAAGGGGCTAGGAATTTCGCAAATGCTCGCTGGAGAAATATTACTAGGCAACGGTTTAGTGAAAACTGCTAGTAAGGATAGCTGCCAGACAGCTGGTGGAAAAGAGGAAATTAACAATTTCAACTTTCGTCCTTCAATGGATGAACCTGAAGAATTGGACTCCAATAACAATAATTTAGTAAAGTCTAGTCAAGTTCATGCGGCGAGATGGTACAATTCAGGTTCCGATATTTTGATAGATATGGACCTAGGCACGATCAAGGAAATTTGTAATGTAGAGATACGTTTCAATGATAACGACGGGAACGAAATCGGCTATTCCGTGACAGTTTCAAACAGTAGTAGTAGGAATTCCAATGAAGTTGTCTCTGGTTCCACATCTTCATCACTGACCAATTCTGGGTCAACTCATGATTTCGATAGCTTGGCTGGTAGATTCATACATCTGACCATTCCAGGTGTTTCCGAATTTTATGTCGATGATGATGACGATGATCCAGTTGTCACTGAAATTGAAGTAAAAACTTTCCCTTTGACCCAAACCCATAAAAATTCAGATGTACCGAGCAATTCTGCTGAGAATATAGCAAAAAAAATACCTAGCGATGGTATCGCTCAATTAGAAGTGTCGCCACTGGAATTCTTGGATGCCGGTTCTGATCTATTGAATACTCCAATGCCTGGTCCCAAACAATACGGGATAAATCAAAGTTCAATACCTGATATGGCGTCAACATCTATCTCGAATATGTACACTGGAGATATCTTTCTGCCGTAGTATCTGCACCCTGTGTTCTTTAAAAGTTCGTGGTACTCATCAACTGATATGCTACAAAGTATCAATGGGGAACATAGGAGGGGAAATTGATTCCAAAATAGGAGTATATATCTTTGCGAAATGGAGTACAATCATTCAGTATTAGGAAATTGGTTATAAAAGTCAGGACAAGTTCGAGAAACATTCAGTCCATCAACTAATCCGTATGTATCGAATAATAATTAGAAGCTGTCTATGTATGGCTTTTGTTCTTGATTGTATTACCAGTAAATTTGGATGCTGAATGAACTATTGGGTTGAGATAGTGTCACCAGATAAGATAACCTTTCTCAGTATCATCTTGTTGGTAGCATCCATCATTGCGTACACGGAAGCTATAACTATGTCTTCTCCTGTTTTCCGGGACGAAACAGTATGGCCTTCACTATCCTCAATTTTGACAACTACTTCTGCGGTTGCGTCGGATCCCCCAGTAATTGACTCGAGTCGATATTCTCTAATTTTCACATCTTCTATTTGGCCCACTATTTTTTGGATAGCCTTTAATGCCGCATCTACAGGCCCTACCCCAATTTCAGAGGAAATCACATCTCTGTCACCAGTATTGATCTTGACAACTGCAGTAGGGATGATGTTTATACCAGTTACTATATGAAAATCACGAAGTTGGAATTTTTCTTGAAATGCGCTATTTTTCATTATCCTACCTGCAATAGATAGTAATTCGCTGGTCGTAATTGATTTACCTAGGTCAGCAACACTCTTCTGCTTCTCCAAAATTTGTTTAAGCTGATCATCATCAGGCTTTACTCCAAACTCTTCTAGCATTGCTCTTATACCATGGGCACCAGCGTGTTTACCTGCTTGGAGCCATCTCTTTCTTCCTACCAGCTCTGGGCCAATCGGCTCATATGTTAAAGGATTGTTTATTATACCGTGTGTATGAATGCCTGATTCATGCCCAAATGCATTTTCTCCGATAATGGCTTTGTTCGGCTGAACAATTATTCCCATTGCATTCGAAACGAATTTTGAAGTCTCGTACAGAAGTTCTGTCTTTATTCCGTGTGATCTTTTGTATAGGCATTGCAGCGCCATAACAACCTCTTCTAGGGAAGCGTTTCCAGCTCTCTCGCCTATTCCGTTTATAGTTACTTGAGCACAGGTCGCTCCTGCATTTATGCCAGCTATCGTATTGGCAACGGCGAGCCCCAAATCATCGTGACAATGCATACTTATTGGCAACGGCGAGACAGTAGTCACATCTGTCACAAGCCTTGATATATAGTCAGGAGTTGAATAGCCGACTGTATCAGGAATATCCAATCGGTCAGCTCCGGCCTCAGACACTGCTCGAAAAACTTCCTTCATGAAGCCGGTCTCCGATCTGGTAGCATCCTCAGCTGAAAACTCTACTTGAACCCCGTGTTTCTTTGCATAATCCACAGCCCATACAGCCTTTTCGAGCACCTGGTCTCGATTCATCATCAGCTTAAATTTCATATGGATATCTGAGGTGGCGATGAATAAGTGGACGTATCGTAGATCGCAGCCAAGTGCAGCGTCTATGTCCCCTTGTACGGTCCTGGCCAAACCGCATACTTCTGCGTGTAATCCCTGTCTAACAACACTTTTAATTGCATGCCTTTCTCCTTGCGAAACAATGGGGAATCCAGCCTCGATGGCATCTACTCCTAACTCATCCAATTTAACAGCAATTTGCAATTTTTGTTCCGGGCTCACGGAAACGCCTGGTGTCTGTTCGCCATCCCTAAGGGTAGTATCAAAAATTCTTACCTTTTCAACAATAGGCGATAGTCTAGGGAAGGGCAATTTAAACTTATTTCCTTTCTCTCCGTCCTTTGTTCCGACCACTTGATTATCTTTGGGAGAATGCAAGCCCGAGGCTTTCAGATGAAACTTGAATTCTCATCATAATTGAATGTCGGTAACGCCAGTGATACGGCCTAAGGGTTACGTCATCATCACTCCCTCTAGCGAATATGTCCTCAACAATTGCAAAAAAAGCACGACGGGACGCTAACTTGTAAATATTATTAGTTCAGATATATATGCAGAAAACATTGTCTAGTAATAAGCTTAAGGGTGTCTGGGCCAAACAGATAGCCCTAATTGCAGGTAGCTTTTTCTTAGGTTTAGTATTGACTTACTATTTCGGTTTTATTGCCGGTCTTTCACTCAACATTGTAGTGCTTGTTGGTTTGGTATTTTATATAAGGAGAAGCCAACAGAAAGCCTTACGAAATCTTGGATTTAGTGATGAGAAGGCAGGCGGGAGCTTTGCACCAATAGAATCTAACATATCACTAAAATATGTATGCATGTCATGTGGATCTCGTGTAAAGGGAGCCAAATGCGCCACCTGCGGCTCTCAAGCCAAGAGAGCTACCTTTTAGGCTTGTCAGAAGTATTCATTTCCCCTGTTGAATTTGTCAAATTTTATCATATGGATGTCTTTCATTCGGATATATCCAGATAGAATTGTTCCTTGTCTATTTTCTCTGGCTTTACCCCCTCTACTTCGATCAACTCCTGCATTATCCCTCTTCCTCTAGCAATTGACCCAGTCTTTTGCTTGACGATACCATTGATAAATCCGCTGCTTCCACATATGGGATTAAATGCTGATTCAACATTTCCGTGAAACTTTAGGAGAGTCCGCTCGACTTTTCCATCCTCGTCTTTAAAGAATCTGCCCTTTCTATAATAAATCCGCGGATGATCGGAATGCAAAGTTGTCTCGTCGTCTCTCGTAAAAGTGAAAACCACTTTGAAATTATCAAGCTTTCTGGCCATATCTAAAAGCCAGTGATAATAGATTACATCTACACTTTTCTTGTCTTGCAGCGAGTAAAGTCTGGGGTTACTATAAAATAATACAAGTCTAAGATCCAAATCTCTTCGATCTTCTAAAAACTGTAAGAGGCATCGGGCGCATTCAGCTCCATTTGATCCAGACCAATAAGCAATATCCTTCTCTACACCTGATGCCACCTTTGATAGAAAAGGGTCTTTTTTTGCTTTGACATATTTGACTGAAACTTTATCGCCTACTTTGAATTGCTCAAAAAAGTATGCAGCAAATCCATCTGCTTTGTCGAGGACAGGATTTATGTAGCCATACGGCTTCTCATCCTTTATTGTCAGTTCAATATCTCTCCGTGTAGGTGAAGAAGCGATCGAATATGCCCTTTCTACTTGAGCCTCCTCAACGCCCCCAGAAGAAGTCGGCCTCCTCAATAATGATCTGATTGTCACAAATTCTCCTATGTTAAACGTAATTCGATCCGACTCCGAAACAGGAGAAAATACATAAGTATAGGAATCCGGTGTTTCCTTTATTTTTTCCTTTATCTGCCATTCAAACATAGGGATTTGGGTTTTAGACATAGATGCTTTTCTTGGAAGAGAATATACTTAACATTTTCCAATTCCTTATAAAGCAACTTGAAATAACATATGGTGAGCAAAATTGTTTACATTTAATCCGAGGAGATCCCGTTTTTCTTACGAATAAACAATCGAATATTTATAGTTAAAAAGAGAATCGCGCCTATGTATGCCCGATGACATATACATAATGTTGCAACTACTCACTTTTCTTGATTTAATGGACTCGTGCAACCATAGATAGTGTTTCCCTTGAAGCATGCGAATGAACTCTTGTTAGTAAAGTGTTAATATTTGGAACTCCTCATTATGGCGGATCGTATCGATTGAAATGGATGGGTTTCACTAGTCTAAACATCATAGACGTTTTCAAGGGAGTGTCGGCTATTTTTTTCATTATTAACTTCCTAGTCATCATGGTGTATCCTATCGGCTCTGATCTTTTCGCGTTTTTTCACACTCCACCTCTGGCAGATAATTTGGTTACCTTTGAAGATCGGGGCCTCGGGGTAATGATCAAGTATCCAAGCAATTGGGAGAGATCAAAAATCGGCCAGGATCAGGTCACCTTCATAGCCCCGCGTGAAAGTGATTCGCCTTCGTTTCCAGCTGGGTTGGGAATAAAGTCGCATAATATTTCATCTGGAAATTCCACACTAGATTCTATAGCAAACGAGATAGTTGATGATCTTAAGCATGAAACTCAAGATTTTACTCTCTTGAGTTCAGGTCCGTCGAAACTGAACAGCCATGATGCTCATGAGATTTCTTTTAGCGCAACTGATGATAATGATGCAAGGAGGACAGCAATGCAGATAATTGTAAAACCTGAAAATCTGATTTATGTAATCACTTACAAAGCCATTCCGGAAAAATACGAATCATATCTGCCGATCGTACAGTCTATGTTAGAATCACTAAAATTCTTGTGATAATTGCTATAAAGCAATTGAGTTGCTCCATCTAAAATTATTCAGACTATTCTTACTTCCCAATCGATTCACCTCGGTCTATATTGTTAGTTATAGGTGGTGCAAATGGGCGTTCATAGTCAGTAGGAAACATAGGTCTACTATCGCGATTCCAGCAGACCTGTTAGTCCAATAATTGGATTCTGTGGATGCTTGCAACGACAGAGATTAGTCCCATGTTGAGAAAATTTATGCCGACACCGATAATAGGTACATATTGGTTCAGACTCCTGTCCCCATACGTCCGTAATCTTCAATCTCTAACCATGATCTATAAGCCGATACAATATATTGTTAATGGAAGAAGCTTATGGCACTTGTAATGAATGAGGGGATCTATAACTCAAGTTAGATACTTGTTTGCTGTTATGACATGAATACAGAAAATTTAGCATCAACTCTGTGGAAATAACTTAATAATAGGTGCAAAAA
Organism: Nitrososphaeraceae archaeon; assembly: GCA_035641095.1. Classification (GTDB taxonomy): domain Archaea; phylum Thermoproteota; class Nitrososphaeria; order Nitrososphaerales; family Nitrososphaeraceae; genus TH5896. The sequence goes on along the minus strand of DASQUV010000014.1, from coordinate 22,966 downwards.
TGTAAAAAATATTAGGGTATACTCCTATGTTTGTAGGATTATGCGGTCAAACATTCACCATATAGTTAATATTTAACATGAAACTGTATTACCTGTGCCTTAGCAAATGCGTGAGCGAGATTTCCTTCATGAAGTCTGCATAAGTGCTTTATCTGTCAGCAAGAAAGTAAGCTTTGCGGGAATAGTGGACAGTAATGGTAAACTTCTGCTTGGTCATGAGAAGAAAAATGCCGACACCAACAGACGGAGATTACTTTGTTATATCGGTAATTATGAGAACAAGCTTGTCGTTAGCATTTATTTCAAGCATCTTGCACCAATGCTAAATGAGATAGAGAAAAAGCATTTCTCCGATATGAAATCAGACACTTCGGTTTACGATAATAACATATCTGATATGGAGCATGCAATTCGAGTTTACGAGATCAGCGAATTTTACGTCTTGGATGTGGCTAGCAATATCAAATTGGGCTTCATTCCCATCACTGAAACAGCAGACAAATTTCTTTGTGTCTACGTAGAATCGGATATGGTCGAAATGTCCAATACTTCGTATCATCGAATAATAGCCTCAATTAATAGATCTTTATGATTAGATGGCACGGAAAAGTGTACTAAAGTAATATCCCAGATCCGTGGTCGAGACATATCTTATACCGCCACGGTCAATACTTGACTAGATTATAGCGGTTATTCATGTTATACCTATTTTCTGTATGCAGAACTCCTAGTTCCGATCAAGGCTGAAGAGAATTTTCCCTACAGACTAGGACAGTAATGTCACGATCGACCATTGTGATCTGCTTGCGAAGCGTTACCGGTATAAAGGTTTATATCTAATGATTAGGATGCTAATGTTTAGCATCATATGGCCACTTTTGATTTTGAAACTAATCCTGGTTTTATCATAAACAGGGCTGCTAGATCTCTTTCACGTTCTCTAGACATTAAGCTAAGGAATAAAGTCGGCATAACCTTTGCCCAGTGGAGAGTACTTGTTCTCCTAACGAAAACACACGATGGTCTTTCACAAAAGGAAATCGCAGATGGCCTCGGGTTGGAGGCACCCACCTTAATTCCTATTCTTGACAAGTTGCAGAACGATGGTTTCATTGAAAGGAGAGTAGACCACAACGATAGGAGGAACAACAGAATCTATCGTGCAAAGAAGACCTTCGAAATCTGGGAGGACACCATTGAGTGTGCAGCTAGGGTGCTCACCATGGCACTGGCAGGGCTACCAGAAGACAGGGTACAGATCATGAAAGAGGTATTGGAAAAGGTCTGGAGTAATCTACAAGCAAATGTGGAACTATCCAATAAGAACCCAGCCACAGTAACAGACCTAGTTGGTCAAAGACAGAAGTTGCGAGAAACAGCTCCTTCATACCAGCAAATCTGAAGTAGACAAGGCTATTATCAGAAGATGCAAAATCCTCTAAAAGGTAAGCAAAATCAAAAACGTCGAAATCGAGAACTATCGGGCAGAGAGACTTCTAAGCCGTTGATTAACGGTGATGATAATCGCATCACGATACCTCGTACGGCTTGGAAATTACTAATCATTCTAAGTTCCATTGCAACTATGGTTATGTATGCAGAGACAATGCTAATTCCCGCTATCCCGGATTTGATAAGGGACTTTAGTGTTTCTTATGGAGTATCTTCTTGGATACTGACGACCTATTTGATTAGTGGTGCGGTTGCTACTCCGATAGTTGGCAAACTATCTGATGTATATGGAAAAAAGAAGGTTCTCTTAGCAGTGATGTTAGTATATGCGATAGGGGTCAGTTTCGCAGGATTTGCCTCAAACATTCACACATTGCTGCTCTTTAGGGCCATTCAAGGAATTGGAATGGGGATGTTTCCCATTGCGTTTGGACTTATAAGAGACCAATTTCCTCGGGAAAAAATTTCAATAGGCCAGGGAATCATTAGTTCAATGTTCGCAGCAGGGGCTGCAATAGGGTTATCCGCAGGTGCACTTATCGTAGAACATTCTGGATGGCAAGCTACTTTTTTCACGATAATTCCAGTTGCCATTTTACTTTTAATTACTATCTGGAGGTTTGTGCATATTCACGAGACCAGAGAAATTGATTTTATGCCGGTAGAGCAATCAGTTAAAATAGATAGAGAATCCGGTCCTACTCCTGGTGCCAAATCCAATAAGGGGACACGAGGAAAATTACAACTCGATATCAAAGGAGCGGCAGCTCTAGCAGTATCTATTACTACATTTTTGCTTTGTTTGACTTTGATTGAGACCTCTGGTTTAAGCACTCAAAGCACTTCAGTTCTGGGAATACTTTCAGCATATGGCATGATACTAGGCCTGGCCTTTGTAGCCGTCATTTCATTTGTTTTATTTTTGTTGATCGAGAGGAGAGAAACTCATCCTCTTATAGATTTGCGACTTTTAGGCAATCAAGCGATATTGCCATCAATTCTAATAATCCTTATCGTAGGACTATCAAATTTTATGGTGTTTCAGACTATTCCAATACTGGTAAGAAATCCGGAGCCATTAGGGTTCGGAGCTGATGTCGTCGATGCAGGGACAATTCAGCTACCATTTGCGTTAGTATTTTTGGTGTTTGGCCCAACATCTGGTTTCATAATATCCAGGCTAGGTTCTTTAAGACCAGTAATAGTTGGTACTTCAATCATTACGGCTAGCTTTTTGGGGCTTGTGTTTTTCCATGACAGCCCCATCGCCATTTCAATTAACCTAGGTGTTCTTGCTACAGGGTTGTCTTTTGCGGCGATTGGAGCAATGAATGTAATAATACTTGCCACTCCGAAAGAATATACTGGCATTTCTCTTGGAATCGCTACCTTGGTGAGGATAATAGGGAGTGCAATAGGACCTGCTCTCGCGGCTATGTACATGCAAACAAGTCAAACTATTCTTGATGAAGGTGCTGTTTCAAGAGCTTATCCATCGGATTTCGCGTTCGTTATGATATTTTCTTCAGCGACACTGATCGCCGCGGTTTCGATCTTTCTTTCTGTCTTGCTGCGAAGGAGAGCAAGCAAGATGGCGGTCCCGCAGCTATCATAAGGTTTCGCATTGATCGAGAGAAGCTAACAATGACTAATTCCTAATCTTCTTCCTCAACGCAATATTGTCACTCTCGTGGCTCCAATTTCGCTTACCACATAGTGGTCATGTCCCACCGCAATTATATCTCCAGGTGCTATACTCTCGTGAGTCCTCTTACTTCTCAGGGGCTTCCCAAATGGCTTCCTCTGTTGCTTAAACATCAACCAGACCCTTCCGACATTTAATACATTCTTGAATTCAGATTCCCAAACGAGATCATACAATGTATATAATGCTTGCAGACTAATACTGTTGTCTCTAATAAGAAGATCAGCTTCAGGCTCTCTACAAAAGTATACTCTTACTATCACTTGTGATCTACGACATCTTTTGTAAATATATACTAATTAGCATTTTTGAATAATTAAATCCAAGTATAGAGAGCGAGCACGGAAGGGCGATTGGCCCTTAGTACTCTAATGACATCAAAAACCCGTTACTTTAATTTATGTGCGTCCAAGATATCGACTCAATGGTTACGGCTAGATTACTAAAATAATGAATCACAACCTTTAGCTTCTAGTTTTCGAATTGATTCATTTTTTACTTACTATTCTTCTTAAATTCAAGCTTTTTAACCTCTTGATTTTGACCATACACCGATTAAATCTTTAGATTTGTATCTCAAGAGGGTACACATACTTGACACGTGCTCTAATTATTGGTATAATGATTTATATACCACCTACCGACGGTGTACTTTGGCGCTTTAGATGCAACCGGAGTTAACCAGTCGGACAGATCTCTCATCTGCTCAAAATCCTACGATGGAATTGGACGGCCAAAGGAATATTGGAGACGGATTAGGCACTGATTCTATATCTCAAGGACAAGTTTACAAGAGTAAAGAACGGATTTTTGTTATTTGCGATGTATGCTTCTGGGCTACCACTTACCTAGACAAGAGCAGGCTCCCAGTTCTTGAAAGCAGATGCTCGAGATGTCAGGAGGTAGGTTTGTCGAGTTTTCCTGTTTTAGTCAATGAATCATTCACATTTTCCTATTCAGAGAAACGAGGAGTGGAATTGAGATTCTTGAATAGCAGTGGATAAAACAATGAATCAACATTTACCACTGCACTCGGAGAGGATCACTTAGCAACTTTGTAATTATTATTATAAAGATATAATTTAAGTTGCAACAATGCTAAAGGATTGGCTGTTCTAGGCGAGGGAAATGGTGCGTATGTAGGGTCAAAATAGATAAACTATGTATCCATGAAAAATGTTGAAAAGGTTTGTCTAGTATTATTTAGGATTACAATAAGATTAGGCATATATTCGAAATATTGCAAATAAAATTGTAATTTTATGTGCAACAAATTAATAATCAAGCTGGATCATATATAAATTCTCGCAAATGTCTGAGATCTTACAAGACCAATCGTTGGGTTTGGCACTAAGGGGATATAATCTAATTCCAAACGGCTCTCTTGCGACAAAAATTGGGATTTATACCCCTTTTATTGTAGAAACTTTACTTCAGGAACATCCCGAGGAAGTCGACAAGTGGTTACAAAAGCTGCATACCGAAATCATACGCCAAAAAAAGCTTTGCCTTTTTGAGAATGATACTGCCGCCTGCTTCAATTTTGAAATATATGAACATTTCGAAAAGAGCTTTGGGAGCTGGGAAGAGGGAGGCTCAATAAGAATAATGTTGACCAAAGACAGGCCAGTATGGGTCAGCAAGAAACCTCTCTTCATTCATGCGAAGTAAGCTGCCAGACGGAGCAGGAGTTTATGACCTCTTTTCACTGAGTTTACGTCTGACCACGTGATTCTAACTTCGACCTGTGAAGGCGGTCAGCTATACGTGATAGATGTAGTCGAAAACAGGAACTGATCCGCTGCTCCAGCTTTTCATCACACTCAAAATATAATTGATTAAGAGAATATATTCGAACCTTTCAAAAGAATTATCACTTAGTACAGGTTATTAAGTTGCTGCGAATTTATAATCTTCACTTTGCTAGTTCTTGTGGATGTCATCGTATTTAGGAACTTTCGTTTTGGACTTCATGTCTACCGATTTCAAAACAGATACAGATACTGCGACCGCATTACTCTCACAATTGAAAGAAGAATGTGGTTTTGATAAGAGTTTGGAGGCTTTTGCAATATTGGATCCGGTCCAGAGTGCAGGTTGGATATTTTCAAAGTTGTTTATCGCAGGCCAGTTCGTAGAGAAATTGTACGAAATCAATTATACGACGATCGAGAATTCTAAAGGGAAGAAGTTTCCAGACAAATTTGTTTTTTGGCTCTGTATTAAACTAAAAGAACGTGGTTGTAGAGCGCAGATAAAGTTATCAAAATAGAGTGAGAAAAAGTTATCATTTTAAGTTGTAAACCCGCTAACGAGGGGTCCATCCAATAATAACTTCTACTTAGTTAGGCATTACAAGAAGGAAGGGATCCAAGTTACCTATTATACATATCGCCTTTTGAGTACAGATGAATTTTGTGAGGATATTTTGACATATTACAATATTCCCTTGACATTGATTTTGTTGATTAGCGATAGTCTCTTCGCTACTGCCCATTGCAGATGATGATTCACTAACTTCTGTTGCAGGTATAATTTCAGACCCTACCCCTCTGTAGCCATATTCTGATGAAAATGCAATCTCTGGTTTGATGCCAAACAAAACGGCGGTCATAAATATTATCATGAGAAGGGCCCTCCCGGAACCAATCAATTTATTGTTATTATTAATCACATCTTAGAAATATTTCTGATAATATTTAGGAAATATTTAGGTTGAACTAGGGACAGAATTCTGTACTAATATTCTGTAGTTAGCTGCGGGCTTGGGGGGCAAGAATTTCACTGTACCCTTTTGGTGCTGATTCTATGAATCATAAAAGGGTTTCTCATCAAATGCATCTATCATAGGGGCACATCAAAATGCCGGTATGAACATATTATCCGCTGTCCTTTCTCGTCTTATGTTCTAATTGTAATACAACGACGTTGTGTCAGGCGCAAATTCATTATTAAACTAGGTTGACTAGACCGTCTTACTGTCCTTTCCGATGGTGTAATACTTGATCATAGCCGCAGCTGTTTCTGCAGATGATCTCACCTTGCTCTCATAGTGTCTGGTTATGGTAAAATTCACAGTGACGTTGCTATGACATTTAGAACAAAGTGTTCGAAGATTATCATAGGAGAGCAATCGTTCCTTTGCCATAAGCAAATTGTTCGAAGTGTGGGTTGGACTTCCTCTACGAGTTTTTGTCTTCATGCCGACATCCTCAACAAGCTGTGCCACTGGTTCGATATGATCACATTCTAAATCAGTCCCCTTTACATCTAACACATCTGCAAAATTCAAGAATCGCATGTTGCGCTTAGATAATTTAATTATTTGTTCCCTATTCCAAGTTTTACCACACTTCTGACATTTATAGTCGTCTCTCTTGAAAACGGCTAATCTTACGCCGATCCACGTGCAATGCAGAAAATGCCATCTGGCAAATTCGTTTGCATGGGACCTACAGCAAAAGTACCTGAATGGGAATTTTGTTTGCTTATTACATTTAGCGACTCTACAAAATATATTCCCTCGATCGTCTAATTTATTAAAAAAGTTCGGGGGAATGTAAAGTTCTCTCCGATTCATAACTATAAGTACCTTTATTGCAGTTTGGATATATTATTTTGGGTCGCATAATTTTCCTAAATTCTCACACGTTCCATACATTTTCACAGCCTTAAGGATCGTGTTTACTGAAATGAAATAGACACTCCAAGCTACTACTTCTGCAACAAGATATGCTTGGTATGCCTCGAGATATCCTAATTCCAATTGATGGAAATGGATATAAGTTTTGGTAACGATGAATACACATTCAGAAGCCGAAAATGCTGTAAACAATTTTCTTATATCAAGTAACAGCTTGCATGAATCCAAGATTCTACTATGGGGATCGACATAACGATCCTTGTTATCCCTATAGAAAAGATACGCAAATATCGGAAGATAGGAAGCGTAACCTAGAACAAGTGTATAAATGGAATTCTCAATACTGCTCCCAGGACCAGCATATATTGAATAGAGTTCCGTAAAAGACATTCCTATCACAAATGATACGAGCCCACTGACAGCAATGGACCTATTAAGTAAGAGAATATTTCTGTATTTTTTGAAGAATTGTATGACTATCTTCTTCATTCATCCTCATTCAAAAAATATGATTAGCAATGAGTCACCAAAAGACCTTGCAACAAAGGAAACCAGCAGGCCTTTTGATATTTGTGAAGTGGATTGGAGATGAAAGATGTGGAAAATTCGATATTGTCATTCGAACTGTGAGAGAAGACAATTGCTTACCAGACATCATACTTCACTCACTAAAAAAATTAACTGTCGTTAGTTGTTTCCTTTTATCCCATTTGCAACCAAAACAGAGTAACAACCAAGTCCGCAACGTTCACAGATTGGTTTCATTCCATTCTTGGTGTCAGCACTGCCTATACAACATGGCTGTTTTACTCTACCTAAATGATCTAGGGAAAGAATCGCCCAGGAAGGACACTCTACCGGGATAGTTCCAGTACCGCCCCAGTTACCCTTCATCAATTCTAACTGCTTTTGACTATTGATCACGAAATTAGGATACCTGTCTCTCAGTTCAATGAGCTTATCGACCATGCGGGTACGCTCCGGTCCAAAGGGTACCCATAAAGGATCATTCATTGTAAATGGTGTGTGAAATTGAAAACCTACCTTATTTACTATACCATCCCACTCTTTGATAAGGTCCTCTACGCATGAATGGTTTAGTGAGTTGATGGTCATCGTGATCCAAATATCTTTCCATGCTGGCTTGCTTTGATTAGGAGGCCCATTGATATAGTCAAGTATATTTTGCTTAGTTTTTGCGTAGGTTCCCTTACCTCTAATGCTGTCATGTATATGTTCAGTACCATCTATTGAAACCCAATAGAAATACAAATTCTTGTATCTTTTTAATGGAAAAGTAGCATTGGTTACCACACAAACCCGCCTAGGCATTTCCTTGCAGAACACTTCAATAATATCGGGTCTGAGGGTGGGTTCTCCGCCAACCAAAGTTACAATAAAAGTATTGTGTTTCTTGAATGTGTTCTTTATTATCTTTCTCCATTCTTCGGAAGTAAGCCCATCCTGTTCGTTACTTTTTCTATTCAACCACCAGTAGCAGTGTGTACAATGCAGATTGCAGACGTTTATGATGTCTGCGGAACCGTACATGAAAGGTTTACTATGAAAGAACTTTATTCCAATAATCTTGTTGAAGATGCTAAAATAAAAGGGCATCTCCCTTATTAGATCTGTAATTCCTCTCCCATAAATAAGATCAGTCATACCCCGCCTATTAGGTATGTAAATACCAAGTATAAATACACTATAGTCCTGGTATCTACAGAGTTGACTCTGACTCGCTATGATTTAATGAATGTATCCGTTTTAGAACCTTCATAGCGACGTATTAGACGTGAAGTTAGGTTTGAAGAAGATGCAGGTTCAACAATGAATCAATGTTCCATGCTCTTGTTCAATGACTAGAATATTCTAGAATAAGTGACATTTAGAATGATGGCCTCCAATCAATAAACAATTTTAAACATTAATTAGACATCCCATCGGCAGGATCGATTACGTCCTAATTTAAAGCCATCATATTTATGCACGGCTGAGCATGATTAACGCAGAGCAATGTTTAATTCAAAATGCATATTCTGCAGAATCATATTAGGAAAGCTGCCTTCAAATATCATAGCTGTGGACGAAAAGGCAATTGCATTACTAGATGCTTTTCCACTTGCAAAAGGCCATACACTTGTTATTCCCAAGTTGCATTTTGCAAAGGTTCAGGATATGCCAGATGACTATGAATCAGCCATATTTCACCTCATGCACAGGTTGGTTGACCCTATTGAAAAGGCAACGCATGTAGACTCTTCGATTATCGCAATTCACAATGGGAAGGGAGCCGGCCAGGAAATTGAACATGTACATATTCATATCGTTCCTCGAACAGCCCAGGATGGGGCAGGACCAATTCATTCCATGTTTGTAAAAAGACCAGTAATTTCGTCAACAGATTTGAAGCAACTGGCCATCGAGATAAGAAAGGAATTGTAGCCAATTTCTTCACTCTGTCACAAGGAAGGCTTCCCTAGACTATGAATTTCAGAACTCAACTTATTGATCCATTGGAATTCAGGGCCGGACTGAAATCTCAAATATAATAATTGATTTATTTGGGCCGGCCAAAAAGGTGCATCGTCTTTTTTTAATTTGCGTATTTTGGCAATCGGCGCAATAAAATCTGTTGATTAGTCGATATCGATAATCCAAAAGATAAAAAACGAATAACGTGGAAATTACATCGGAGAAATCATCTGTTTTGAGGTGTGCTTGTTGCGGTGGCGAGATGGGCTTAAAAAGTGAATCAAAAGTGGCTCTAGTGTACGAATGCAAAGAATGCAGACTGAGTGATACAAGAATGAAATCTGAAGAACAGACGGGGACACGAAGCTAGAATCCCCTCATTCCTAATTTTATATACATTTGACTGCCTCCAAAGCAATCCGTCATTGAAGGTACTCGACATATGCCAGGTTTCGCTGCCTTATAGCAGAATCCCAATATTTATTTAGAAGTATTCCAGCATTTAAAACGACGAAGTGCAAACTAAATGTTGAAAAATAAAGTAGCGCTGATTACTGGGGCAAGTAGTGGGATAGGCTATGCTACTTCTGTTGCTTTATCAAAGGCCGGCGCACATGTCGCAGCTGGTGCTAGGAGGGTGGAAAAGTTGAAGGACCTAGAGAAAGAAATAAACGAATCACGAGGAGCTGAAGTCCTTATTCAATCTCTTGACGTTACCAACATAGCGAATTGTAACTCGTTTGTCGATGCTGCCGTCAAGAAATGGGGCACCGTTGACATATTAGTTAATAACGCGGGCCTAATGCCATTAAGCTTTTTCAAAAATAGCAAGGTCGATGAATGGGAACGAATGATTGATGTAAATTTTAAGGGCGTGCTTTACTGCACTTCGGCAGTAATACCACATATGTTAAAGAAAGAGTCAGGACACATTGTAAACATGTCTTCCGTGGCTGGGAGACTAGTCTTTGCCGGTGGAACAGTTTATTGTGCTACTAAGCACGCAGTCACTGCTTTTAGTGAGGGCCTAAGAATCGAATTCAGTCCGAGGTCTAAGATAAGAGTGACATGCATCGAGCCGGGAGCAGTATCAACGGAGCTTCTCGAAACAATAACCGACGAGTCTATGACCCGCTTTGTTGAGGCATCAAAAAAAATGGAATCCTTGCAAGCACAAGATATAGCAGACGCAATAATGTACGCAGTACAGGCTCCTTCGCACGTTAATGTTAATGAGATATTGATAAGGCCTACACAGCAAGTTATTTGAAAGTGAAAAAAGTAGATTGATTTTATTGCTGACCCCATAAACCAATCAATTTGTCTTATGTTTGCGGTAAGGGCTAAGATCACAAATAAACTTCAGGATTGAATTGATAAGTTGAACTCAGAACTTGTGTGGACCGGGTTCAGTTTTTGCAGTCAATGCTACAGGTCCGGCGGTGTTGTACGTGAGATAGGAAACCAGCATTTCTTTGCCAGATCCCATCCTATCTTCATCGCCAGTAACGTAGGTACGAAGCCTAATGCAACATATCGGACCATTTCAAATGAATTCATATACATTCAATATAGTTCGGTCCTTGATTGATTAATTCTCCTCATACTGCTGTATTAAATCTAAACACTGGTACTTGTCAAGTATTTTTCTGCCCGATCCAACTTTGCTTATTATTGGAGAAGCTAAAGCATAGACTTAAGTGGGTATAATGAGAGTATCTGATCAATATGGGAAAAGAAGAATTTTCATGCCCGTACTGTCAATCTAAATTCGAAAACAAGCAAGATTTATCCAAGCACATTGATAGAATACATACTGGTTCAGGATTGCTAGAAGGCGACGTGGGGAAATGGTAATTGTTTCGCTTCTTTATCAAAGAAGGGGACGGCAGATTGGACAGCATAGAATTATGCAGACTAAGCAGAATTATAATTAGTCCACTTAGCTGAATATAACACCGAAGTATAGAAATAAATTAATATCATATACTGGTAATCAGGAGTCACAAATCCTCTTAAAGTGGGATAACTTAAGCTCAATTTACCGAATGAAATAACTCCAAACCCCGACAGAGTTGCGATGGTCACGTTTCAACAGCGTGACCATAACTTTGTCGAAAAGCTGATGCTCATCACAATTTTCGGCAGAGCAATTGTTATTCAAGGCGAGCCCTGACACAGAAAGAAATTACTGCTCCCATTAATTTTTATGATCACTTCATACAAATTGGCATTAAGTCAGAATGAATGCGCAGAAGACCCTATTGATCCCCCTCTAATTCTTTTGATATTCTTTCTAGAGCTTCCTCAGTCCCTTTATGAATATGATTTCTAACAATCGCAGAAAATAATTTATAGAAACCAGATAGTTCAATTTCCCAATTTACTGTTATTGATGTGGCATCACTATCCATAGTGTGAGTGTTAAGGTCTTTGTCCCTTTAAAAGTACCACTCAGTATTTCTGTATTAATCCCCTTTTTAGGATCCAATTGCACAATCTCTCTACAAGTGGAATTCTTAAATGCAATGACCACATCTCTCTCGATACTATTACCTCTCTTACTAATATTTCTAATAGACTTGATGCCGTGCCAAAACTCAGGTTCTCTATCCAAATCTCCTACAATGTCCCATACTTTATCGAGAGGTGCGGTAAGTTTCTTGCTTAGCATTAGGGTTGGCAATAATAAGGTGGTTCAAATATCATCCCTTAAATAGTTTCAGCAGACGACACATAGTGGGTTGATAATTAATGCAGGTAAATAACAAAATTGGTCACAGATAGAATGCCTACATGGCGTTCTACTCTAATTGTTATGTTATTCAATTGCGAATTTAATATAATTCAACGGCAAGCGGCAGTGCCCTCAACTAGACTTTTTTCTAATGATGCTGATCAAATCTTCAACCGCAAAGACAGAATGATTTATTACGCGACACAGTATTGAGAGTATGCTAATCCGATTTCGTCTACTATATTCCTATAACCCCCAGCTGATTTTATTGAAAACATTTACTCTTATAAAGGGAGCTTCTCCTTCTTTCCACGGATCTTTTCTCACCCATTCAAACCTTGTATCAAATATCTTATACAACCTCTTAAATTCGACCCCTTTTTCAATGATAACCGCTTTGCCTCGTAGTACTATAGCCTTGTTCTCTCCAGAGGGATCGTAGACATCAACAACTACCGAAACATTCTTGTTGACTTCCAAATTTTTATATTTTCTTGTCTCATAATCTGTTGCGAAAGCAATAGTACCTTTGTTATAAATGTACGTAACTGGTACAACATGCGGTATGTTATTATGACAAGTGGCTACCCTGCATACTTCATTTTCCAACAGAAATTCACGCTCTTTTTGAGTTATTCTCACTTTGTTCCGGTTACTAACATTATTATTCATCTCCCAATTACCACATATTTATGCCGATTAAACTATATAATGGAATTACAGAGCTTTCGAGGAAGCCGGATTATTGTATGAATTAAAACCTGCACGTCAGAACATCTAGAATTGATATCCATTAGTAGTTCTATCAGAGATTATATTTGCACAGGAATTGACTTTCAGAATCCGTTAGAGTTGCTTGATGGTCCAAATAGTCTCCCCCCTCAAAGGAGAGGTGTCAGTCCAGCCACTCAGTTTGATCTTAGATTCAGTAACAACGATCTGATAGGTAGCCTCATTATGACACTCTCTTAACATGATTCGCAGAAGTTAAAAAATATCATCATGTTTATTTAGTGATTAGAGCTGCACGTTCAATGAGATACTTTAGGAAATCACTATCATTTTTCAAAAAATATGAGCCGGATTTAAAACCTAATCTGGTTGCAAGACGAATTCGTGCTGATGCATCACCAATCGGCTTATGACTATCATACTCATCCAGCGATTGTAACGCATGATCTCGAGCCTCTATCAAATTTCGTTTATTATTAGAGAATAGTACGAAGCAAGCACCTTTTCCAGATTTAATGCCGGCATGACTTATTGCCTTGGATATTTGAGTAGTACATGATATACGTAATAATAAGTCAAGCTCCGGCCTTTTAGCAACCAGAATTCCTCTCTTAAGAGCTTCCAACGTGATTTTTAGAGCTTCGACTACATGCTGTAACCCAAAAATGGCTTCGGTATTAAATCCTTGTATATAAACGCCCTCAAAACGGTGGCGTGTGAGTTCCACTAATTTAGTTCCTTTCACTCCATCTAATTTATCGCAACAAAAGATCGAAGCGTAAAAATTTGATAATTTAAACTCAAAACAAAAGTTGCATCGATTCAATTATTCCTCATCAAAGTTCGTGGGTAGTAATATGAACTGGAAGTAATCCCCTTAAGTTCGGAATTCAAGGTGCTCTATAATTTTCCTGTGGTCAAACATTATCTTACGTTTCCACTGCCGCCATGAACTATGCTCACGACGGTTACCTCGTCTCCCGCTTTAGCTGATGCTTCTCTCCCACCCAGTAGTGAACAATCTACTCCATTTACGGCGACTATAATATTGTCGAAGTTGAGTTTGGATGGCTCGGCTGCGTTCTTCCTCAGCAAGTCCATTACGTATGACACCTTGACCACGGGTTCAGCGATAAACATCGAGTCCTCTCCAATCAATTTCTTGACGCCACCCAAAAGTCGAACTTTAATCAATGTTCTCCTGTATTTGTCTCCTTCTCTTCAGAAACCTGTTCCTCGGTCTCAATATCCGAGTCCATATCAGATTCAAGGATCTTCTCTTGGACCTTCTGTTTCCGGAGGTACGACGTTATATATCCTGCGACTCTGTTCCGAAGGACTTTAGATTTTGTAATTGCAATCTCCTGTAGTGCTTTCTTGTTCTTTTCAAAATCAGATCCAAAACGATCCGGATATCTTTCCAACACTATTGTAGATATTCTCTTTACGCGATCCATACTATAGTCAGCAGCGTGTTTAATTAATCGTTAGACTATTTTAGCCTATCTCGGATCCCTTAACGCTAGAAATACAGACTGGTGTAAGAAATGTTAAATTGCAGCCGAAGATTCGTCTAGCTCTACATAAGAGTGGGACTTTGATACCTCCGTTTTCCTCTCAAATCACTGTTCTAAATGTTAATTGCCCTTAATACTAGGCGCTGGTGCTTTCGCTTTGATCCTTCTAGTAGACTTTTCTCTTTCTAGTTCATAATTAATTTTTGTAAGTACATACTGACTCAACGACCGAGCCAAGTCACTTTTCTCATTAAGTTTATAGTTCTTGCCCTCCCCTTTCTTTTTGATTTCTTCTAGAAGCCCCTTCTCAGTCAATACTGGGATTACTTTTCGCAAAATGTCTATTTGAATATGTATGCATTGACTAATCTCGTCCAAAGTGTAGTCGAATGGTTCATTGATTATCAGAAAATCCAAAATCCTCGCTATAGCATTCCCAAATATATCTTCTAGTGGTCGAGTGCCCGCGTTACTGCTTGCAGCGTATTCCAACTTGCGTATGAAAACTAAAGAAGTCAATTATTTAAACTTGAGCGAAGTATTCCCACCTTGCGAATAACACATTTGGTTTCATAATTTATGATTAATTTGATTAATTTAAATAACAGTATATGAATTTTTAGCTATATCGCATGCTAGCTATCCAAGAATGGCAAAAATGGATACTGAGGCAGTTAATCTGTGGGGGCATTCACAGAAGTGTTTCTGAAAATCTGTTATTTAGGGAAGCCGGGAGACATTTTGACCCTAACTTTCAAATCGCTTTACGCTCCCTCATTGACGAAGGTGTAATTATGGTTCTTGAATCACATCGTCAAAAGAGGTATCTAGTGAATTTCGAGATGATAGAGGTTGCACAAAGTGTACTCAACTCACACTCCAAATCAGACCGAATCAAAGTAATTCAGCCCTTTATGCCTGAACCAGAAGGCTTCGTCTACTGGTTCGATAACCATCAGGAAGAAAAAAAGCATCGTCGACAAAATATTTACCGATTTTACACAAGCAAGACAGACAGAATGGAATTCGCGGCGCAGCTGGTAACTCAATCAATGTCACGTTCGAGGACGCTATATATGGGTTCTCTCAATAATTCTACCTCTTACATTTATAGGATATGGAAAGCAGCGTTAGGATTGTCGGATGAAAGTGAGGATGGAACCTTCATCCTCCAGGATCTTCAGGACAGGGAACGAGTAGCATGTGGAAACAATCGACAAAGAGGCAAGATTGGGATCGCCATTTTCAAGAAACTTGGATACATACAGGAGATAGGTACTAAAGGCAACTCGACAAGGTTCAAAATTAGTGGGAGAAAACCGTTCTCGGTAACGCTAGATGAAATTTTCACATATTCTTCTTAATAAAGCTAGAGCCAGTAACAAATTCTACAAACGTTACATATAATTAAAGAGGTCGTCAAGATGGTCGAGAAATCAGAGAAGAATCGCTCAAGACCGGTCGACGTGATAAGCAGTACAACGATTTATTCAGGCAATATTTCGTTAAGAGTTGACAGGTTCACCTTAAAAGATAAGGTTATTGAAAAGGAAATAGTTGAACATAGTCCTTCGGTTGGGATGATTCCTATAGACGATGATTCGTACGTTTATCTTGTTAAGCAGTACAGGCATGCAACTGGTAAATATTTGCTTGAGATACCCGCTGGGAAAATTGAAAAAGGGGAATCTCCAGAAATGGCGGCATGTCGAGAGCTATCAGAAGAAATAGGTTATGTGGGGAAATTCTCCCCTTTGACAACTTTTTACCTCGCTCCCGGTTATGACACGGAGCAAATGCATCTCTTTGTATGTACTGACTTGAAAAAAGTGCCGCGGGGAAGGCTCGATGACGACGAGAATATCTCTATCATAAAAATGGAGATTGGTACCGCGATTCGCAAATGCCTTAGCGGAGAGATTCAAGATTGCAAAACTGTCGCAGGCCTCTTAGCCTATCTCGAGCATCTTAGGTCACTTCAGGATTGATTGAGGTCAAAAGGGCATTGATTGACCAAAATGGCAATCAACGCGGTTATCTGTCATCTCTTAAGATCATTTTTTCTTTTCAAAGATGCTATTGATCACGCTAGCCAATTTGATGTCATGCTCGCTAATGTTGCCAACGGCATGAGTCATTAGGTCAATTGTAACTGTATTATACACATTAAACCACTCTGGATGATGGTCCATCTTTTCAGCATGAATAGCTACCTCTGTCATAAAAGTAAATGCCTCGATGAAATTCTTGAACTTGAAGGATCGATGAAGCTTGGATTCCTTTACAGTCCAATCCTTCAAACTGGAAATTGCCGACTCTATCTCGCTCTCCGAAAGTTTACGGTACCTGTTTTGCTCACTATTTGACATGATATTAAGTTATATTTTCATACTATTAGGGGTTTTTCTTTCTCTGTTGACCACCATCTTCCACCTTCATTGACAAACAAATACAAGTGAATGATTTTAATAGTTTTTTGGACCCGTAAAGATAGTTATGGAGTCTTTTTCCAAAAATGGCCTCTATGAAATGGGGAGTTGCGCATTAGAGCTAATATTATATCCGGCTGAACCCCACATAGATACCTGTGAAATTCGTAGACGATGACGGTTCCATCATAGTACCAAAGTCTGTCAGACCTATAATCGAAATCCCCGCGACATCACTTGGTAGCAGATATGGAGCCATAAGGCAATTCAGGAATGGAAAGCTTCACATAAGAGAATATGGTAGCTACTATTCAGTTCATTCAGACAGCATAGACCCACTAGATGATCCTCTTGGTCATCTCATCGTTGATGCTCCAGAATACTTAGTTGGTATTCTCTCAGGAATCTCAGTATATTCAGCTTTAAAAGATGGGTCAGTCAACCGATCGAAAAATAACAGGACAACTCCAAATTCTCCTTCCAGAATCTGCGATAAGACTGGACCGTCACCCTACATTGGAGCAATAATTGCTGCCTGTGCTAGCTATGCTCTCACTAGGTCTTTAAAAAAGCTGGCCAAGAGGCGAGGATAAATTGGAAAAGGTAGAGCATTTAGATAACCACGATTCTGCTGAGCCAATTACAACAAAGGAAGCAATCTCAAATACAATGGAAACAGCCCAGCGAGTTTCGAAATTTTATCTTGTGAAGGTACTGATTAAGTTAATCCCTGTACTAATTCATCTCAGAAGGGACCGCCGGGAGTGGGTCAAGCGAGAGGGCAGGAATATAGACACAAAGAAGTATGTTAAACACGCGGAGAAGACTCTTGCCACGTTTATTGCGCTGGGTCCTTCATACATCAAGTTGGGCCAATGGCTATCAACCAGAACCGATGTGCTTCCTCAACCCTATCTAGAGGTCCTAGCAAAGCTTCAAGATGATGTCCCCCCTTCTGATTTTTCATCGGTTCAGGAGACTCTAGAAAATGAAATAGGAAAAATTGATCATATCTTCGACCGCTTTGACACAAAGGCCAAATCTGGAGCTAGTCTCGGGCAGGTCTATCTGGCTCGCTATAAGGGTCGAGATATAATCATTAAGGCATCGCGACCGAACATAGAGAAGATAGTCTCAAGGGACATTCTAGTTCTCAAGTCAATACTTCCCTTAGCAACCCGCTTCATAGATCCCAATTTAAGGTATTCTGTTGAAGCGATGTTTTCGCAATTTATCGAAACCATTAGTGAAGAGATGGATTATAGAACCGAAGCAAGAAATCTTAAGATGATTCGAAGAAATTTGAGCCATGACCCAACGGTACTAATTCCAGAGCTTATCCCAGAGATAACATCCAAACACGTTCTCTCTATGGAGTACATCCCCGGCATAAAGATAACAGATATTGCCTCTTTGGAATCAATGGGTTTGGATAGGGAAAGGATCGTTTTTAAGGTGCATCGCATATTCTTCAAAATGCTCCTCAAAGACAGCATTTTTCACGCTGATCCTCATCCGGGAAACATTTCTGTGACATCTGATGGCAAGATCATTCTCTATGACTTTGGAATGGTGGGAAGAATCGACGATAATACACGCTTGAAACTAGTAAGGTTGTACCTTGGCTTGATTGAAAAAGACCCTGTGCGTGCGGTGAATGTGTTAATTGACCTAGGCACATTGGAACCCTCTGTCAACAGGTACATAGTTGAAAAGGCATTGGAATTTAGCATCAAGTCTCTTCATGGTCAACAAGTAGACAAGATGGAAGTTAAGGCTCTCATTGACCTTACCAATAAGACGATGAGCAAATTTCCATTTAGGCTTCCAAAGAATCTGGCACTCTATATGCGGATGAGCTCCATTCTTGAAGGAATATATCACCATCATAAGGTTAGATTCCAGTTCGTTAAGGTCTTGGCAGATATACTGGCTGAAGAGGGATTGCTAAGAGAAGCGTACGTAGAGGAAACTAAGGACTATTTCAGGAGGCTTGTAAAAGGAATGGAGAGTAGTATTGGCCTGGCACCAATTTTGAGATCCTATATGGAAGTAGATCTACGCACTAAGGAGATGTCGTCACGAAGACAATGGATGACTTCAGTTAGCATTATCGGTTCAGGATTATTCATTGGATCAGCAATATTCATTCAATATAATTTGTTCTTGGGATTGGCAGGCTTGGTAGCTTCTGCGGGAACGTTCGCAGCGACCTTTGCCATTGCCAGAAGAAGGCGCTAGTCTCCTAATTTACTTATGAAATAGGGATTGTGTTGTATCTGGGAATGGGTATCCGCAGGGTAACGACACCGTCAATATATGTTGCAGAACCCAGTACCTGGTCCTCCTCGGTAACCTTGATAGGTAACGGAACCTTTTTGTCGATCTGTAGCGGTCTCTGCCGGATGTAAACTGTACCCATAATTTTATTTTCCTCCCTCTGCCTTTTTGCAATTATAGAGAGGACATTATCTAATATTCTCAACGAGATGTCTTGTTTTGAAAATCCAGGAAGGTCAATCAAAACCACCAGGTCGGACCCATCCTCGTACATATCTAGTGCAGGCATTACGAATTCGAAGAATTCTCTAGACCTATTTCCAAGCTCTCTCATCAATTCTTTAGCCATATATTGCCCAAATCCCATAATATATGTAATTAGATCCTATTGTTATAAATCCTTTCGCGAAAAATGTGAGGTCCTTAGATTGCTTTAGTTGGTTTAGGGAGAACTACTTAAGGCACAAACTATTAATTCATAAACTCAAAATTGATCATGTCTTGGATAGACGTGATCTTTTTTCGTACATAGATTCTAAAAAAGAGGAGATGATAGCTGACCTGCAGTCACTTATTAGGCAGCGCAGTGTTTCAGCTAGAAAGCAAGGGCTGGAACAATGTGCGGCTGTCGTCGCAGGGATAATGATAAAAGCCGGTATCAACGCAAAGATTCTCAATCTAGTCAAGGACAGTGACCATGACGACCCGAGCAGTACAGCGCCCCCTATTGTTTATGGGGAAGTGAAAACGAAGAGAAAGACAAACGGCCCCGCTAGAACACTAATGTTTTATAATCATTACGACGTACAACCTGAAGATCCCATTGAACTTTGGGACCATGACCCTTACGCAGGAATAATTGAAGGAGATTATATTTACGGCAGAGGCTCCTCTGATGACAAAGGAGAACTAATTACTCGTATCAAAGCGGTCGAACATTATATTAAGCTGTTTGGTGACGTTCCGTGTAACATCAAATTTCTCGTAGAAGGAGAAGAGGAGACAGGGAGTATTCACCTTGGACAATATTTGGCAAGGTATCACAACGAATTCGCATGCGACGGGGTCATCTGGGAGTTTGGCTACATCAACGAACAAAATATTCCAATAATAACTCTGGGGATGAAGGGCCTGCTATTTGTAGAGCTAACTGCAATCGGCCCCAATCGTGATGCTCATTCAAGCCTTGCAGTCCTGATTGAAAATCCTGCCTGGAGATTGATCAGAGCGTTGAGCAAGCTCACCGATAGCACAGGCAAGATACTAGTTACTGATTGGTACAAGGAAGTTAGAGATCTTAAAGAGAGGGAAAAAGCCTTTTTGCAAACAGATAGCTTTGATGAGATTCGATTCAAGACAGAATACGGTATTCATTCGTTCTTGAACAATGTTCAAGGCATAGATATACAGAAGGCAATGGTCTCAATGCCTACTTGCAATATTGCTGGAATGGTCTCCGGATATACGGGAGAAGGTGCGAAGACTATTATTCCCTCCACAGCGACTGTTAAAATCGATTTTCGACTCGTGCCAGATATGGATCCCCTTATCCAAATTGAACGACTCAAAAAGTACCTTGCCGCAAATGGATTTGATGAAAGATCCCTAAGTGTTCGATTCTTGCACGGAGAAGCAGCCTCAAGAACTAACGTCAACGATCCCTTTGTCGCAGTTGTAAGTGAGTCTGCCCGCGAGGTATACGGGGACGCTAAAATAAGCGTTTCATCTCCAGCTACGGGACCAATGGATTCCTTTTCAAAGAACCTTAAAGTGCCATGCATCTCCATAGGTAGCACTTTTATATATTCAAAAATGCATTCGCCAAACGAATTTGCTCGAAGTGATCTGCTTCTTAAAACCACGAAATGCATGTGTGCGATCATGGATAGGTTTGTAAGCCAGGATACTATGAGACAGGATCGCTCACAATAGCCCTTATCCAGACACCATTGTAAGCGTGCACCGTCTCTGACCAATATATCTTATAAAAAACTGATCTAAAATTAGCCTATTGAAAGCGCAAGCTTCTTATTCAATATAATAAATTCCAACTCTAATGTCTACAATAAAAATAGCAGTGGTATTGAGCGTTTTCTCTGTACTCACTGTTGGTTCGTCAATGGGGCATACTCTTGTGTATGCCCAAGGTGCGACCGTTTCGATAGTGCCTAACGCATCTACTTTAGGAGACAAGGCTTATTCTCCTAATCCTGCTGAAATAAAGGCAGGAGAAACAGTAACATGGACAAATGATGATAGTCAGATCCATACCGCTACTTCAGGTACGGTGGGTGCTGAAGACTCTGGAACGGTTTTTGATTCAAGTATTCTATCTCCGAAAGCAACCTTCGACTTCAAGTTTGACCAAGCTGGTGAATACGACTATTACTGTACATTGCATCCCCAGATGGTAGGAAAGGTAGTAGTTTCCTAAAATCCCTTATTTTTATTTGAAAATGAACCTGGGACTACCAGATATTTAGTATTAGATGACGGTCTAACTTCCAGCTACTAGAAATTTCACTTCAATGCCCGCATCATGGACCGGAAAGCCAGATTAAACATGAATTAGAATTAGAGGTGGCTTAAACGGATCACTTGCAATGTTCTTCGTTAATAGTGGTATGGAAAACAACCTCACCAAATGTCCATTATTATTTCACCATAAAGTTACCTTAACTTGAGTGTTGTTTTAATCGCACTTAGTTCTCAAAAAACTCAGGGTCCTTCACGCGTATGCATATATCAATTTAAATACGTAATCGAGGTTTTGATAAAAAGGGAATGATCGAATATGACTTCCTCTATGAATTCTCAAAAAAGATATTGAACCTTCATCCGTCGGTGCGATGGATGGGAATAGCCAATAAATTTGGAGTCCTTCTGAATGCCGAGCACCGAGAAGGTCTAGAACAGCTCATGACTGACGAGGAGAACGAAGAATATGCTGCATTAACTGTGACTAGACATAAGACTCGTGTTAAGTTCCAGCCAAAAATAGGTGATCTCACATATGCTGTTGGAAAGTACGAAAAAGTTATCCGTGCCACAATTAGAATTAACGAAGACTACTTCCTACTTCTTACATTGGACGTAGACGCTAAGGATTATGATTCCATTTTGGTAAACAAGGTGATTCCCTTAGTGGAAAAAAGAAGGAGCGAGTTTGTAGATAAGGACACCAGTGAAGAAAGCGAGAAGACCAATTCTACCTGATGTCAATGTATACTCGGGCACTCTCATCGCCAGTCATTTTGGATGCCAACTGTCATACGAGCAGCATATATTTTATTGATGGTAATTCATATCCTCTCACACTTGACAAGGAATTCGATTTCGACGGCGCTTCCAAGAGGCAATGAGCAGACGCCGATCGCTGAACGGCTATGTTTTCCAAGATCGCCAAAAATATTTGCTAGCATATCCGAAGCCGCGTTAACCACCTTGGGTTGATCTGTGAAGGTGGGATCTGAATTGATGTACCCAGAGACGCGGATGATTCTTCTTACTCTGTCCAGAGTTCCTAATGCAGCTTTGATGTGTGACAGAGCGTTAAGGGTGCAAACTCGTGCCGCATCTTGAGCAGTCTCGATTTTCACAATGCTAGCTACTTTACCTCTAAAGATTTCAGGAACTTTGCCCGACTGTAAGGGGATCTGTCCCGACACGTAGACCAATTCTCCCTCAGTCACGACTGCTACGTATGACCCTGCTGGTTTTGGTGGCGTAGGCAGCTCTAGACCCAATTCCGCAATTCTTTCCTCAATCATTCTAGTCTCATCTTTACGGAGGATTTCATATTAATCAATTGCGTGAGGATACTTTCGGTCGGTACACAAATGTAGCGTGGATGATCTCTGCTGTACATTTAAAAATGGTTGATATTTAACGCTCTTCAGGGGCTATCGTCTAGCTTGGTCTAGGATACCATCTTGAGATCAAGGTATACGCCTGGGGCGCTGGCGGTCGTGGGTTCGAATCCCACTGGCCCCATAT
>DASQUV010000013.1:0-4215 GCA_035641095.1 Nitrososphaeraceae archaeon | reverse complement strand
GAATAATACGGACAAAGTCGGAGTTAGTTCATATTTGGTGCTAGCAACAACATCACTTACATTATCGGGCTCATAGTTCAGCTTGGATAGAATGGCTGCCTGCGGAGCAGTTGGTCGAGGGTTCGAATCCCTCTGGGCCCAAATCAATCTTGTCCCTTTATTCAGGCCCACTTCTTACCTGTAGGACTTAGAACTTAAGAACGGGTACTTAGTATTCACTATCTTCTTCATTTCTTCACTATCTTCTTCATTTCTTGACCTTTTCGACCATTTGGATGGCTTAAGCATGCAGTATAACATATAGTTAGATATTAACCGCTCATTATGAGCGCATCAATCCTGAACGGCAGAAACTCAGACGTATAGGCATAATTAAAACGATGATTCTCTAGGAGGACGTAAACATGAGGACAGGCCAAATTTCGTTCGCTGTAGAATCTCCCTCATTTCTACTCAGTAAGTAAATGATGATTTTAAGGCTGATGAAACTAGTTTTTAGTAGTTCGCGAGTACCCTGCTTTACTTCTAAACTCACCAACAAAAGATGAGCAGCTCTATTGTATTATTCTTTATTCAGTCTATCATTTAAAATAAGTTAAAACATGGAAATGGCTTGCCGTTTGTAGCCCTGCAACGTTTAAATTTTTCTTTATCTATGCATCTATATCTATAAGAATATGGGAAAAATGAATATCATGATTAGCGATGAACTGGAAAACCGATTCAGGGAGGCTGTTGCTCTTCATTGGGGGGCCAGAGGTGGCACAATTAGCAAATCTCTAACAGAAGCCATCGAGTTATGGATTAGATCTAGATCATACCAGCCGTCAAGAAAAATAGAAATCAGTTGGAGTGGCAAAGGTGAGTATTAACTTATCTGAGCTCGGGGTGGAAGGTATTAGAAAGTTTGTCTGATGAATGAAAGGATGCATTATCAGCGTGGGCAGTCATTGAAAATAATTGCACAAACCATTCTGGCCTATTACTGCAGTTTTTGGCGCACTCATTATTGCGAAATAGGAGATCCAATGGACGGGACTTAGGAATAGAGAGGTCGATTCGACGTTACGCTAGGACCCTAGAGAAACCCTACAGAACTAGTTCAACGGTAATCTACAAATTCATTTCAGAACCAATACTTTGAGAAGTCCATCAACCAAGAGTTTTCCAAATGAGTCTCTTACTGTAGCCTTGATTGTAATAATTCTTGTAGATTCACTCTTACCTACGATTATGCCCTCAACTACAACGTCTTGGTTTATATAGCAAGGCGAGAGATGCTTGCAAGTATAGGAAAGGAGGAGCCCATTCTCCCCAGGTAGATGCATCCCTACCAAACGCGAAAAGAAGGATCCAATAAGCATACCATGGCATATTCTCTGTTTGAACTCAGTCTTACGAGCATGTGCTTCGTCCATGTGCATTGGTGCATAGTCTCCGGTAATTTTTGCAAATTCATTGACCATTGATTCCGTAGTACTAACTCGGAACGATTTTTTAAGACCCTCTTCAATATCATTCAGAGTGTATTGTGATATTGTATATTCATTCACTGAAACGATGCACCACGTACAGACAGGATATTTTTTATGTCTCTTATCTTCTTGACATTTAATAATTCATTAAGAGTGAATTTCACATTAAACTTTGTTTCTAGTTCTTCGAATAATATCAATCCACGGAATGAATCCCAATTTTCGATCGTTTCAGGTCCCGAATCATCGTCAATCTGAGAAACCTGTACTTCCATAACATTAGCAACAATATCCAAAAGATTGCTAGACATTAGTCCTCATTTAGCTCAATATGGCTTGTCTCTTTAATAGGTGTATTACAGATATACACCCATTGTTCTCCTTCTTTTTGGAACCCAAAGTCCGGTAGGAGTTGTTCGCATGGTTTATTTTTTTTGGTTGGTATGAATTCAGCTTTAACCTTTATGATCCCTTCTTCCTTTGCCTTATTCAAAATGTATCCTAGCATCACGTCCTCTATACCTCTCCCCATTACTCTGCAACTTAACAGAAAGGTGTCTATGAACCATTCTTTTTCTGCCAGGTTCTTGTTAACAATATATACTCCGGTAATACCGTTATCGCCAAATTTGTCCTTGGTTTGGGCACACCCGATCAATTTGTTTTGATCGCTGGCGAATGTTTGAACATCTTCTTCTTGATAACGACGCGTTGTAAGATTGAATTGATTGGTCTTGAGTGTGAGCTGAGCTATTCTAGGAATCGTAAAATTATTTGCCTTCTTCATCGTCACTTTGATTTCCAGTTGCTTAAGAAAATCTTCCACATTAGAAGCAGAATTCTTTAACTCGATTCTTTTCTGTTCCTGTTTGTACATCTGGCCTCTTTTCATATCTTCACTAGTCACGGCAAGAGTGTTGAAATCGTTAATTCTCATCAAGGTTGAAGCGTACAAAGATGGATCATTGGGCAAGCTGACTGTCATAATCTGTGGAATGGCTTTTGACATTAATTCCCTATTTATTGGATCATCATCAAAGTAGACAATGCTCTCCAATCCAATATTTAATTCCTTTGCTATTTCTATTATATTAGATATTTTGTCGTTCCAGTTTATTTTCAAAGTTGCAAAATTTTCTTCCCGGAGGACCATGTATGGATGTTCTCTAATAACCTTTAAAGCCTCATCTTCGTTGTTTCTGCTGTTAATTGCAAGAATTATTCCTCTTTGATACAGTGCTAGAAGTACGCGCTGAAATTCCACAAAAGCCATACCGGGCGGTTTTAATGAAAGATCAATTCGATCAAACCCATCCTCTCCAATTATACCACCCCATAAAGTATTGTCTAAATCGAGTACTATACACTTCCGATTTACTCCCAGGTTTGCTTTGACATATCCCATTAACTCCTCAGCTAGGTGCGGAATATGGCTCAGGGAGACCTTGATATCACCAACAAGAAACTGCCGATAATCTAAGACATTGACCTCGCCGTATATGGACACAAATGAATTGAAATCGAATAAAAACACTTGAGAGTCACTTCTGAATGCATCAGACAATTTAGCGTTGAAATCATACACCATTTCCCTAAGCCCATATTCGGACTTACCCTCACAGATGCCGTACGGTGAATATGTCGGGATACTACAATTCGTCAAAATCAATTTAGAGTCCGTTCTATTTTTGAAGATTCGGACCAAATTCACGAAATCTGCGACACGTTTGTCAATATAACTTCTTCTTTCGTTAACAGAAGTGGCATAAGGGGTATAGAAAAGAGTAGACAATACTGTCCTGGTGTCGATAATTATGAAAGTAATATCAGGGGAAAATTCGTACAATTTACTTGATTGTTTGAGGATATCTTGGTTGTACTGTCCATATGCACAGGTATAGGTTGCGCAGGCTATGTCGCTTTCTGCACATTTAACTCGAAGGGCTTCTTCTATGCCATTAATTGTAAAGCTGCTAAGAAAAGCCACTTTGATTTTCTTTTGGAAAACTCGGCCCCCTATCGACCGTGCTTTCGCTATAAAGTACGATAGGTTAGGTTCCACCTGCGACTGCATTGACTTAGATTGTTTTGCTTCGAATTCTTATATAGATTCCGGAATAATTGACTAGGAGATTGGACCCATGTCAGTACCTCCTTGTCCATACCAAATTTCAGTGGATTATTTTAAAGATGATTTGTAGCTTGACTCGAGATTCAAGAGAGTGCATCATGCAAGTTATTGCCAATTAGAACAATCCGGACGGCAGGCTATAAGAAGCAACATTGCCGAATTGTCAAAATTGCTACTTGTCATCCCATTCGGCTTCACGATCACTGAGTTATGCTCTTGGCAACGGTTGTTTCAGGTTTTACGAATGTATTTGCCTGGATGTGTCTTCCTGGCATGATTATGACACAAGTGCTAATGGTACAATTGTTTCCCACGAGAGCTCCAAAGCGGTCTATCCCAGTATCTATTGATTTGCCTTTCTCAATTTCGTATGATATTTTTTGCTTTGTAGATAAAGCATTCAAGGTTGCCGCATAAGCTCCGAACCATACATTCTCCCCTATAATGCTGTCCACCAATATGTTCTGTTGTGATATTTTGTCACTACCTAACAGATAGGACCTAGCGATTTCACAGTTGAATCCTATCCTTGTTTTATCACCTAACATGCAGTTTCTAATAAGAGAGCTCATCCCGATGAAACTACCCTTGCTAATGTATGTGGGTCCT
>DASQUV010000012.1:0-8148 GCA_035641095.1 Nitrososphaeraceae archaeon | reverse complement strand
AAAATGAATACTTGTATATTCAAATGACTTTCAAAAACTATGTCTGCACAATATGTGCACAAGAATTTACCAGAAAGTACAGTGCACTTAGACACAACCGTACTCTCCATCAGGGACGGGCCAATATTGTTCGTGTGCTTGAATATATTGTCGGAAGAATAAGAGGCGAGTACTCGTTGGCCGATCCGATGCTATTTAGGAAGAATAGATGGCGTTCGCCGTACGGCAATCTGAGCAATTTCCCTTTCGTTAGTGTTGCGCACGACAAACTTGATTCCCCAGTCCGTGAAAACATGCAGTCTAATGAATATAAGATGAAGCAAAATTCACACGATGAGTCTGTTAAAGGATTTCATCATTCACCAAAACTTAATGAAGTCAAGTCGCTCTTTGCAAGTCTTTATCCAGGCGTAGATTTAGATATCTTAGTAAAAAAGTTAATAATTGACCTAATCAACAACGGCGGAAACGAAGCTGTCCTGGATAATTATTTGAATAAGTTGCAATGGGCAAAAGCTATTCTTAGCCATCAGACCAGCTCGAAAGGAGCGGAAGAATCGGTTATCGACAAATATCCCTTGAGTTCACATTTCAAGTTGGGCAAGCTGGTCGATTTGCCTCCAAATGTGATAAATAAGTTAGAGGAGATTCACATTGTTATGAGTAATACCCAACATCCGAATTTTGTATTTGAAACTGTCGAACGTTTAGCCCAGGAATATAGAGTCACAAAAGACCCCAATATCCTAGATGTTGCGTTGGATTATTATAGGAGTGGCCCTGGATCTGAACCTTCCCGACGATATAATGTATAGAATATCATTATTCTTTTTAGATTGGATTAAGAACCAGCGGGAATAGCTGGAATCTGATATAAGCCATTGAGCCGACCTGGCTGAAGGAGGTGATAAACATTCTCAAGTGATTTCCATTGTGAATAGGCCATGTACGCTCTGACACAAATCCAAAAATAGCATGCCGCCTAAAAATTAAGGTAGCACATAAAGGCTCGATTTAGTGCATGCTTGAAAAATATAATAGGAAACGAAACTTTGCAGAGACTCCTGAACCTGTTGGAACTCCAATTGAGGGACAAAGTAAGGAATTCAGGAGACACTTTGCAATTCAAAAGCATGATGCCAGAAGATTGCATTATGACTTTAGATTAGAAACAGAAGATGGCGTGCTAAAATCTTGGGCTGTGCCGAAAGGAATTTCCCTTAATCCCAAAATAAAGCGCCTTGCTGTTCTTACTGAAGACCATCCGTTCGATTATCTTTTGTTTGAAGGTACTATCCCGGAAGGAAACTATGGGGCAGGAACAGTTCTCCTATGGGACACTGGTCTCTATACGCTGGAAAATGCTAATGAAAAGTTTTCTCATCAATTCGATAAAGGAAAGATTACCTTTAGTCTACATGGGAATAAGGTAAATGGTAAATTTTCACTGATTAGAACAGGTCGGCAAAACCAGTGGCTTTTGATAAAGTACAATGATCAATTCGCATCAGAAGCAGATCTGACATCTTCTATGCCTGATTCTGTGCTCTCTCAGACAAAGGAAAATGCCTTTACAAAAAAGAACAATTCAAGTACTGAATTTTCTAACTCTCGAGCCAATTCTAATTCTAATCTTGTCAACAGCCAGGTAAAAAGTGGTGAAATACATCAGCCAGATTCAATCATGATAGAATTACAACATCTCCCAGCGGTTGATTTCCCAACTAAAATAAAACCTATGCTTGCCACGGCAGTTAATAAACCGTTTAGCGATAACAAATGGGATTTCGAGATCAAATGGGATGGAGTTAGAGCTATCCTGTTTTATCACAAAAGTAGAAACATACTTGAGATCAGATCAAGGACTAATAAATCAATTATTCACAGATATCCAGAAATCATCGATGCCATTAAGGCCTCCCCGATTATAAGATGCAAAGACTCAGTTGTCCTTGATGGAGAGATAGTGGTTTTAGACAAGCAAGGCCATCCAGACTTTCAAAGTCATCAGACAAGAATGAATGTAGAGAACAGCCTAGATATACAACACCTTTCTAATGAAATACCTGCCACTTTCTACATTTTCGACATTTTACATTTAGATGGGAAAAGCCTCGAGACTTTAGAGTTCTGGAAACGCCGAGAGGTGCTGTCAAGGGCCTTAGCTCTAAATTTGGATCAAAATGTAGGACAAGTGATAAGGATTTCTGAATACTTTGATGGAAATGGTATAGGACTATTTGAAAACATAAGAGCACTCAACCTAGAGGGCATTCTTGCAAAGGATAAACAGAGCAGATACCTTCAAGGCGCCAGAACAACTGATTGGTTAAAAATCAAAAACATACAAACTCAGGATTGTGTAGTGATCGGATATACTCCGGGAGAAGGTAATAGGAAAGGGTACTTTGGATCTCTCCTGCTGGCTGTGTGCGATAGAGGAGAGTATGTGTTTGTCGGACACTCCGGAAGTGGATTTGACTTTCAACAAATCATTGCTATTTTCAACAAATTGCAAAAAGTAATTACCTCAGAGAGTCCCGTTAGTTACATTCCTTATACTAATAGAGATCCGGTTTGGGTACGGCCGCATCTAGTAGTTGAGGTTAAGTTTGATGGTTGGACAAAGGACAAGATTATGAGAGCTCCTATATTCTTGATGGTCAGAGATGACAAAAAGCCCCAGGAATGTACTCTTGAGAAGCCTAAACATTTAGAAGAGCTGCCAAATGTAACTCGACAGAATTCTGATGAGTCGTCTCTAGCATCGTCAATTTCATCATCATCATCGACGTTATCTCCAATAACATCACCATCATCGCCTTCAAGGGAGACAGCACAATTACCAGATTCGGGTAGAATGAAGTATAGCTTTTCTAACTTGGATAAGGTTTTTTGGCCAAAGAACCGTTACCACCATGACATAACTAAAGGTGATTTGATTGAATACTATGATAGAGTAAGCGACTACTTGCTTCCTTTTCTTAAAGATAGACCCTTATCGCTGAGCAGATATCCTGACGGAATCAATGGTAAACATTTTTATCAAAAAAATTGGGATAAGGACAAGCCCGAATTTGTGGATTCAGTGAAGCTTTATTCTGATTCTGCGAAGAGGTTTACAAACTACTTGATCTGCAATAATAAGGAAGCCTTGCTTTGGCTGGCCAACCTTGGTTGCATAGAGATACACCCGTGGTATAGCAGGGTTGTTGACTACGAAGCTTGCTTAAAGGATTCTACTGCCTTAGACGAAGGGAATTGCGGCCTCGATCGCCCAGATTTCGTTGTTTTTGATTTGGATCCATATATCTATTCTGGCTTGGAAACCAGCAAAGAACAGGAACCAGAATACAGTCCTGCCGCCTTTATGAAAACAGTTGAAGTAGCTCAACTCTTAAAATCCGAAATTTTTGACATATTAAAAATAAGGTCGTACATTAAGACGTCGGGTAAAACGGGAATCCATATCTTTGTTCCTATTTCTTCTATTTACACATATCATCAGGCAAGAAGCTTTGCTGAAATCATTGGGAGAATACTGGTTAGCAAACGGCCGGATATGATTACAATGGATTGGGATACGTCTAAAAGACGAGGAAAAATTTTCTTTGATCATAACCAAAATGCAAAGGGAAAGACTCTTGCATCAGTCTATTCAGTAAGACCTGTCGAGCGTGCCACCATTTCAATGCCACTGGAGTGGGAGTTTATAGATAGGATCTTGCCGACAGATTTTACGTTATTAAACATTAACGAAAAGATTGCTGGCAAGAATGACATCAGAAAACTCTTAACGAGTTGGTCTAATATCCTTGAACATAGACAGGATTTAGCTAAACTCTTAGATGCTGCTGTCTAGATGAATTAAACAATCTGATGCTTTAGAGAAGGAAAAGGAAGGGGGAAAGAATAGACCGGAGCGTACCAACAGTGAAGGGATGGAACTAAAAAAACGGCTTACCTTCTAACGACTGGTACCAGGCGTTCGATTCAATAAATAGAGGCCATTCTGCAACATTCCGTGATCATTATTTAAGTATATAGCCTTCTTCTCTGCTTTCAATTTCATAACTGAATTTAATATCTCGTCTAGCTCTGACTGGGGGTATATATAGCGATACCATTCCTTGTATCCGTGTATCCGAAGGTAGATTGATTTGCTTGTTGCGTGTACAGTGCGAGGAAGACCGGGGGCGTCAACGGAGCAAAAGACTGCTCCTAAATCTTCTATTTTATCTATCGCTTCCCACCAGGAGGGATCTCGAAACTCAATGACTGCTCTAGTTTTGCTATCTTTGGTCAGAGCTGACTTTTCAAAAAATACCCTCACAGTTTCCAGGTTTTGCTCGGTATATCGAAAAGTCCTGGGCATTTTGAACAGCCAGAAATCAATCTTATCATAAATTCCCTCCAGTGTTTTTGAAAATCTATTCCAGAGATCTACGGCTCGATCACCCTTGAGTCGTAGGTAATCTGTAATAGAACGATTTACTTTTATTGAAAATGAAAAGTCCTGGGGAGCGCTCGCTCTCCATGTTTTTATCCAGCTATCTAGTGGAAATCTATAATAGCTCGCATTAATCTCGACAGAATTGAATCCCTGTTTAACATACCATGCGAATGCCGTAGGTTGTCTTTTATTCCAAGAATAGGTGTAACCCGATGTTCCTATTCGTATAGCAGATTTAGAGATTGAACTCATTTGGGATCTATGTTATTTTATAGCCATTTAGCTGAGGAGTTTGTTTCTGTATATTAGAAAATTCAAGTAGCACATGTTATGTAAAATGGAGATCGTAAATTAGTAGCAGTCCTTAGCCTCTGAAATTCATTTAACATAGAGAAATAAATTATTAACGATATGCTGAATCCAATCATAAAATACGCTCGTCTCCTAGGTTCGGTCAAACCTCCCCCTTTAACTTTTCAACAGTCTTTATCTCGCCTTCACTAATTGAAGCTTTTATTGTTTCCGGAGAAAAATCCGCATTTTCATAGATATGAGGGAAAGGCTCATCGCGTGTAATGTACAAGATATCCTTTATTTCCGCTCCACGCTCCTGCTTAATCTTCTTGTATTTACGGCGAATTTTTTTAAGTTGTTCTTGATCGACCCTTGATAAATCGATATGTTCTTCGATCAGTTGGTAGAGTTCGTCAATGTATTTCAGGTACATCGTAATTACTTTTGACATTTTTATATTGTGCTCGGTCTTATCAGAAAATATGATATCTCTTGCCCTGTGATAGACTTCCGACAAACTCTTCGGGAGCTCATCAATTTTTTTTGGATAATTTTCAACAATAAAAATCCGCTTGTTATTTACAGGTGAGGCATCAATTACCTCCCTTAGCGGAGTGTTACTCAGTAAACTACCATCCCAGGAGTATATTCCTTCTTTAACTTCGACCCAACGAAAGTTGTATAAAGGATAAGCAGAAGTGGCAAGTATATGCTGAGGTGTTATTTGTTCTTTTGAACTGTCAAAAGTTAAAGGCTCTGCATTTAGAATATTTACTGCCGTTAATATCAAACGTGAGTTAGGATGTCCGCCAGGTCTTAATTTATCGTAGTCGATATAATCGTCTAAAGTTTTCACCAGGGGCGTATGGTCATATATATAAGTCCAATTTTGTGGTATAAAATAATCAGGATCTGAGAGAGCATTTTTTTGCCTCCATCTTGGTCTAAACATTTTCTCATTGCCAAAAATCACCGAGCTAAGAAAGGCTCTAAACTGCTTCATCTTTATGTGATTTTCGCGGTAATGCCTCATGGGTCGGTTATCTTTTACGATGGAGGCTAAAGATGAGGCATTGTCACCATACAAATACGCAGACGGAAGTAGAAGGAACTTTTCCACGAATTCCGGGAGTGAAACTGAAGGAGAAGGGACTATTTCATCCAAGTTTACATAGCTCTCTGATAACTCTAACCAGAAGCGCTCCAGTGCTTCTACTGGATGCCTTTCGTCCTTGCTTCCAGCTATAATTGCAGCGTTTACACCACCAATAGAAGTACCTGCAATGATGTCCAGTTTGATATTATAATTTGCGATAGCTTTGAATACTCCACATGCAAAAGCCCCCAAAGATCCACCGCCCTGAAGTACCAACACGTTTTCAATGGGATTGTTATCATAATTATCTGTAGCCAGATTGCCACTGGTATCGTTGAGTTTCTTCCTTTTCATTTCTTTACTTCTTTGTTTAGTTCTATTCATTAGTTTTATCATCCTTTCTCATTTCTTGTTATTTGACCCATAAATAGTAAATTAGAAGACTTTAGCACAAACTTTCCAACTGTACTGCATATACCAAATTTTCAAACTTCCAATGAATTTGATCTTGAGGGTACAAAACCGTCTATTCAGATAACTGAAGAGAATTTGATAAGGAAAGTGACTTACGATCATAAAAAGCCTCTAACTTAGGATCAAAAATAGCAGGTGAGAAGTATTTCGGTCAGAAGAGGAGAGAAAGGATATTCGACCTAATTTTATATGACGCGGGGTATCAGCTTATTTCATTAGAACTTCGTCCCATTAACTTGAAATTACTTTACTTTCTTCCAGCGGATAAATATAAACGTTCAATTTCTCTTCCTCAATTTTATTTGAGTGTAACAAGATGGATCCTTCTATCTCGCTACCGTCTAGTCCTAGACCTTGTGATCCCGCTACTGTTGTAGGATCGATATACTTGTCCGAAGGAAAGATATCTTCTCCTGGAAACGGCTCCAATGACATTCTCTCTTCACCCAAGAGTCCTTCTCTCCTAACCCCATCTGACATAATACGTCCACCGTCATTTAGTATCAAGCCAATCCCATACTTTCGTCTCAATACTTGCATTCCCTGGTACAGGTCAAAGTTTTCTCCTGTAGCAATATAGCTGATCAAATTTGATTCCTCAATTCTTTTCGAAGCGAAGTCAAATCCAGATTTATTAGTAACAAAAATCGTATGTATGTTATTTTCTGGATTCAAAACTGCAATTTTATTCTGTAAATAGTTGCCAACAATTTCCAATTTCTTAAAAGTTGATTCCGATCTTGCGATTATAATATAGTAATGAGGGCTGCCTCTTTTCAAGTTGCCAGTGGAGTTATCGTTACTATTCATAATGGTCTCGAGTTTTACCAGATCATCATACAGTGATTTGTTATCCTTCTTTAAATGATCCCCAAAAAAATGCCAATTCCAAATATTAGTCTTATTTATCATTAAATTAACAGCACTAACAAGGATAGCTTTTCTTCCTAGGATTATTCTATGTGTTGAAGCAAAAAGATTATCACCAAGCCTTCTTTTACCTCCGCTCAATAGAGTGAGCCCACCCCTGGGCTGTTCAGGAATTTTATATACGTACCAACCATTTGTACTAGATTTAGTATTAGCAACTAGAAAGCTAGTCGCTTGGTATGGAACTTTCATTTTTTTTACAAATTCGTTCGAAGCTCCTATCACAATTTCTGGCAATACGCGCCCAAGAGATCTCAAACCGAAATCTTGTAAAGGACGAATAATCTGGATACCTCTTGATTTAAAATGGTTGAAGTGTTCAATTTCAATCTTTTTAGAATCTAATAATTGTTGCAACCAGTTGACGTAACTCTCATATGATATTGATCCTTCTTGCTTTTCCAATACGAATCTAGCAAGATTTACTGAAGTCAGCTTTATTACTTTACCCTGCTTGTTTCATTAATCACATGCCCCCAACTAAGCTAAGGCTAAGAAGTATCAATATAGAATTGGTATCACGCTGGCAAGATTAGAAGGAAGATTTTCCCTAGTGCAAATCAGGTACTTGAGTCGATCTTTAAATCTCAAAATTTAATTGTACGTATTGGGCCTAATTGATGACTTATGCTTAAAGAATGAAAATAAGAGTAGCAGAGGAAGGATCAATGTCGTAACCTTTCGTTGAAGCTCACTGTGGACATAAAAAACGCCCAGAATAAGGCTGTTTCATTGATCTATCTATCATTTGTGAATTTCATCTCCAAAGAGCACTATCCTCCTATAGTTCTTACTATAGCGAATCCAATGATAAAACCCAAAACAGCACCGAAGGTTGGCAGCCACTTTCTGTCTTTATGGGCTTTGGGTATCATATCATAGTAGAGCATATAGAAGATGC
>DASQUV010000011.1:0-14710 GCA_035641095.1 Nitrososphaeraceae archaeon | reverse complement strand
ATCCAAATGGATTCTTAGGATTATTATACAAATCCTCTCTGATGGTGAATGAGGCAAGGGAATTACTTTGTTGTTTGATTTTTTTTTGGGTTTGAGAATTAGTTATTCGTTCAACTTTATTATTTCGAAAGCGCCATACTGAGCAATCTCCTAAATAAGTGCAGTACATTTCATCTCTGATAATCTGTGCAACCACACCTACAGTACCAGGCAAGATTTTTTGGCGGGCTTTTAACCTATTTGAATTTAATTCTGCGATTCTATAGTTACCATAAATTATTGCATCAGTCAAATTTTGAAATTGATTATTGAAATATAAATTCAGGAGATAAATGCTGCATCTGCTGACTTAGACTCAATATTTATTCAACTAATTCATCTATTTAATCCACTACTATGTAGTTCATATTGAGTCTTCTAGCGACTGCTTTGCTATATGAAGTTGAGTAGTCAGCATCGAATATGCCACCTCTAATAACGGAGTCAACATGATAAATTTTTTCCAGATATTGATAAATTATCTTACCCAGAAATATGAATTAAAGACTAGCAATACAATTTTATGTGATATAGAATCTCAGATGAGACGAGTCACATATGAAATGCAAGAGATGTGGCGAGGATGATGAGCTGGAATGTATGGTTGCAACAGTAAATGGAGAGTCACGATATCTATGCCAAAAATGCGGGGAAATGAATTAAACCAACAATTCTGTCATGATTGCCATGGAGAGCTATCTATGTCAGAAAGAGAATTATTCTATGACGATTAATTTGCCGTATGTAGAGATTGCTGGATTAATAAAATATTTAATCGACTAGTATCCCGCAATAATTGGGCTGGAAACTACTTTTACGAAGCTTGTACATCTATCAGATTTCCAAGAATCTCTTAAATAGAAGAATCCGGTTAGAAAATGATACAATGACTATCTTGGCGATTTTCAAAACAAATGCGGTAATAAAAGAAATGTACGAAGAATTAAGAAAAGAAGTAGATTGGGAACATCAGCACCCAGACGGTGCATTATTTCATGCAGGTGCATTTGATGATTCTGGCAATTTTTGTGTGGCCGATATCTGGGAATCGCAAGAGCATTTAAACAATTTTATAAATAATAGACTACTACCAGTAATGAAAAAGAATAATATGCCAATGCCTGAGGGAGAGATTTTTCAAATCAATGATGTTAGTACTTTTCCAAGCATTGGTAAGTATAGAGAGTGGTATAAAGCATGATAGTCAGAGTATAGATGAGATTGGCGTCTTGGTTGTCGTCAATACCAGGGTACCAGCGCAGATCTCAGAGCTGGTTTATTCGTGTGATGACTCAATATGTAGTTTTGTTGGAATTGCTGAAGATTTCTTTGATCCATGTGCAGCTAACGGCGCGGTTTGTTCAGTACTTATGGGCCACCAACAGATTACAGCATGACATCTACTGCATGCAATCTCTATTCTTGAACTATTTGCACCAAATTCTGTTTCGTCAAAGTTGGGCTTTCCTGAATTACAATTGCATTCATTAACCCATTCCAACTTATTTTATCTGATATTATTAACAAACCCAAAATATAATAATACGGGATCATTCTATATGAACTATCGATACAACTCTAAAGTACGCCTGATTGCTTCTCAAAAGCAAGTAAGTCACACTGTTAAATAGGTGCAGAGGAGATGAATATTGATAGGTTAAGTGTTCTGTATGACACCCGTCCCAAGTACTGCTACTTCAGAGTTGGATTCAGGCTCTATACGATTCCAGTTTCTTGGCGATTATGTATATTTTCTTTATCCCTACTTATGTAAGCTCTAGTCTTGCTACTTCTGTTGCCTGAACATTCAAGGAAACTTCACTTCCGTTAAACCCCCCTACGAATGACTTTGGTATTTTAAAAACATGCCTTCCTGTCATTAAAAAAAGGGAATCCTTCTCGATTGAAATGATATTTCCCATGTCTTCGCCGTCGCTAGATCGCACTCCTTTTAGTACCAGCCTATCCCAATTCTGGATTACATCTGGCATATTGTATATTACCGTAATTTATTATATAAAATGATCTGGATCAGATTCATTTCTGACCTATTAAGCAAGCCTAGTCAGAACATCTTGTATTATTTTATTGTGATTAGCATCCACCTCTGTGGTAACCAAGAGCAGATGGTTTTCTTCTAAGGGAAATGTCATTCTCTTTATTTTCTTGTATTCTGCCATCGCATATCTTCCTTTACCTACTTTTGGTGCAAGGGAGCTCCTCAAAGCCCATCTGGCTATAGCCTGCAAATTTGATCTTTTAGTTTCCTCTTTTGATAGAAGATTTGTAACTCCTTCACGCTGTCCGCCAAATTTTATTTCGCCTGAATCGTCACATACACCAGCAAATCTTGCCTTCGGATCCAAATCAAGGATATCCTTACACAGTTTGTCAAAATCCATAGTAGTAATATCTAATATACTAATATAATTAATAAATGTCTCTGAGCCCTGATGTAAGAACCGCACCATAAGGGAAGGATTTAGACGGACAGAATATGATTTGATAGTAGCAGGATGAGCTCGGTAGGTATGACCGGAACTATTGGTTCTGACTGTTGTTGTTAGTAAGACATTTCTTGACTGTCTCAGCTCCGTTACTAGTTATTAGTGATAATAATATTTATATTTACTAACAGGCCTAGGCTAGGAACGCAGATACTCTGACCCTAGTCAAATATACCGTACTGCTCTGTAAACTCCCCAAATAGTTGATACTTTAGATGATAGCGTCCTTCTTTAGTACTCAATAGCCGAGCCATGGTTCTAACTGCTTCAATTATGTTCGGACCATTATTTAGCATCACGGATTCAGCGCGCAGTCCCATCATTATTGCGTCTGCTATTTCAGGTCGGCTTCTGAGACCGCTTTCAGCTAGGCTTTCAAGTATTTGTGTTGCCATGATAACCGGGATATGTGCCGCCTCGCAAATGCAGAGTATATCTTCTTGAATGAATGCTAGATTCTCAAATCCTACCTCGACAGCCAAATCTCCCCTGGCTATCAATACTGCAAATTTTGGTAGTTCGAGTCCAGCAATAACAGTCCTAGCTAGGTTGTGAATAGAATCAGAAGTTTCAATCTTTGCAATTACTCCTATGCCTGTGCGGCCCAGCTTAGACAAGGCTTCACGCAGATCATAGATATCCTGTGGTCCATGAACAAAACTCAGTCCTACCATGTCCGCATGTTTGGTTATAAAATCCAAATTTCTGATATCCTCCGATGTTAATGCGGGCATTTTGATACCTGAATCTGGAAAGTTCATGCCCTTGTTGGACTTGATCTTGGCTGTCGTGCCCTGAGGTGATACAACCTCTAACTCAAGATACTCCTCATTTGAGGATTTAACAATTGCTTCTATCCTTCCGTCGTCTATGAAAACTCTATGGCCAACCTTCACTTGATTAAGGATATCTGGATGAGTACAGCTGAAACCCGCAGGATCACCAACATGACCTAGCCTTATATCTCTATATAGACGCAGTATGTTTCTAGCTTCGACATTTATCTCAATTGGTTGTGGTTTTAGTGCACCTACAGTGAAGGAACATTTGCTTTCACCATCTGAATCACTTGGTTGACATTCTAGTGTCATCCCTTCATTTAGAAGAGCTGTGTGCTCCAGTCCCACTCTTACTCGGGTGGGACTTATCCGTTCGAGTACTGTAATCGAACGAGGGCTTCCATCCCATGTGTCCTTAAAAGTTATTTTTTGACCAACTTCCAGGCTCCCTAGTCCGCCGTAATTGGTCCTTGATATCGATATAACAAAACCTGATTGGGGCGCTCTTTCCTGGCTTAATATTTCTTTTGTCTCGTCAGCTTCACTGTCCAAGAATCCTTCAGCCAACCTTAGCGGGCGTCCGTGGACATCTTTTGGGGAGGAAATCTGTAGGGGCCTGACCTTAAGCTGCATAGGACCGGTCCGAATTTTCGGTCCCCCCAGGTCCATTAGAATCATGCATCTGTCTCCTTCAGCTCTTCTCCCTTTTCTAGATAATTGTTCCTCCGCAGTGCGGAGAGTTTCGATTAGCAATTCCCATTCTTTGGCCGTTTTATGAGCACAATTTATTCTGACAATATCCATACCACTTTCAAGAAGATTTTCCATTAACTCATACTGAAATATATCCGAGGAATCAAGAGTTACCATGATATGAGTTCTCCTTCCCTCAGATGACAGCCCAAATAATAATTCACTACGCTTTTTCAGGATCGACCTCGCGCTCTGCGAATTGATTTTACATAGTTTACTACTGGTATTAGCTGGATTGATACCAAAACGCTTGAGAATCTGTTCAATGCTTAACAAAATATGACTTTCGGACATTACTAAGAAAGCAAGACCCTTCTCAGCCAGCTTTTGTTGCAAATCTGAAAGATCATAGTCTCTTAACGCAAGATAGCACAACAAGTTATCCAGACTGCACATCTTATCCTCCTCTTCCGTCTGATTTTCCTTTTTATTTTCCCCTTCCTTCTCTTCCTTAGTAAACTGAAATTTATCGTGTGTATTTTTGGCGCGTGTTAAAATATTGTTATATATCCTGTCGAGGGATTTTCCGAGAGTATCATATTCTCTCTCATCCTTTTTTTTATGGATATCCAATTCCTTGTCCTTAATTTCTCTGTGGTTTGCCATTATTCTGTGATTTCATCCGGAAAGAGTTTGGAATCTACTCCAACCAACTGGTATGGAAAATACTCATATCTCATCTCATAGTTATACTCCCTTCCGTACGGTCTATCATAGCGGTAGTAGTTGTACACTATCCATTTCTTATTCGGGGATAATCTTCCCATTTTCATTCCACAAGTAATCTCGTTGTTATATCTTTGAGTGCAATTGATTTAATATTGACAAATTCCCTTATCCCAAATTCCGATAACTCCCTACCAATGCCAGAATGTTTGAGTCCGCCAAATGGCAACCTAGGATCAGACCTTACCATTTCATTTATTTTGACTACTCCACTCCGAATCTCTCGAGCAAGCTTAAGTCCTCTCTCAAAACTACTAGTCCAGATACTGGCACCCAGCCCAAATTCTGAATTGTTTGCTGCCATGATAGCTTCGGACTGGTTTTTCACGGTAACAATAGGTGCAGCTGGACCAAATACTTCTTCATTCAAGATATCCATTTCATGATTTACTTTTGAGATCACTGTTGGTTGATAGTAATAGCCATCACCATCGAGTACGTTACCGCCTAGCAGGATTTCTGCATGTTTTGATTTTGCGTCTTCGACCTGTTTTATTAGCCTCTGTCTCTGGCTATCTCTAACTAACGGTCCTATAGTGGTCTTCTTGTCCATTGGGTCTCCCACTATTTCTTCCTCAGTCTTTTGTACAAATAAGCTAGTAAATTTATCGACAATTTCATCTACTACTATGAATCTTTTTGCTGCAATACAACTCTGCCCAGTATTTAGCAATCTCGATTGAACTGCTTGAGACACAGTATGATCTAGGTCGGCATCTTCAAGAACAATAAACGGGTCGCTGCCACCTAATTCTAATACAAACTTTTTCAGATCTCTTGCCGCAAGTTCTGCAACTCTTCTGCCAGTATTAACACTCCCGGTCACTGATACTGCATCGATCTTTGACTGGACAAGGGCTTCTCCTACCCTGTAATCGCCAATGACTGTTTGAAAAATGTTTCCAGGTAATCCCGCGGCAGCCAAAGATTCTTCAATGTTTATGGAGGAGCCAATGCAAACGCTGGAATGCTTCAGAATTGCCACGTTTCCCGCAATCAGGGTTGGGACAACAAATCGCATAACCTGCCAGAAAGGAAAGTTCCAAGGCATAATAC
Organism: Nitrososphaeraceae archaeon; assembly: GCA_035641095.1. Lineage (GTDB taxonomy): Archaea > Thermoproteota > Nitrososphaeria > Nitrososphaerales > Nitrososphaeraceae > TH5896. Next base: position 8,850 of record DASQUV010000011.1, on the reverse strand, counting down.
CTCCTACGATTCCAAGAGGCTCAAATGAAACAAAGCTTTTGCGGAATTCGGTTGGTACTATTTGATCTCTTAGAAAAGATTCAGCATGTTCGAAGTAGTATTCACACAGCCATGTACACTTTTCAATTTCGGCGTATGACTGTGTTATTGGTTTTCCCATCTCCTGCGTGATGGTCTTGGCATATTGGTCTTTGTTCTTATTCAGTACTTTCGCCAGAGTTCTTATGTAATCACATCGTTCTGCTATGTCCTTTTTCTTCCACTTCTCAAAAGCTATCCTGGCATTAGCTACAATACGAGGAATTTGTTCCAGATCTGTACATTCGTACGAACGAATAATCTGTCCATTAGCAGGATTAATGGTTGAGATTTTATCTTGCATGACTCTTGCTCGCATTTCTATATAATAATAGGCAATTGCGACTAATAAATTTCAGCCTTGGCTAGCGTATATTCGAATAAACTAAAATATGATACATCAAATGGACATAAATTATATTTTTGTGTCTCTATATAGGAATTCTCCTATATAGAGGAGTAAGTATAGTCAAATGGACATTCTAAGAAAAAGATACCTGAATAAATTGTAAACAGAGTATCCCAACTTCAATGTGGCTCTTTTGTACGATATTCATCTGATGAAAGGCACATAGTTTCACAAGACGCTAGAAATATTATATCTGTTTTATCTGTTATGACTTTTTCTTCTGTTGCAAGACCATTTCGGCATCTTCTTCGCCTTGCTTTATCAATTTCCGTATTGTTGCAATTGAAAAATCAGCATCTTCAAAGATATAGTGTACGTCCTCTTTTCTTTCAATTTTAGTTATCTCTTCAATTATAGCCCCACGCTGGGTCGCAAGTTTATGATATTCTTTTTCTATTTGTAATAAAATATCTTTCATACTTTCATCTATGTTAACGTTATTTAAGAGGTCATGCATCTGTCTCATGACTGTTAGGTATCTTGAGATTACATTTGACATACGGATATTATGATCAGTTTTGTCATTGTGTATGATATCTCTTGCCCTATGCCATATATCAAACATATTAGTTGGAAGTTCTTTTTGATTTTTTGGAAATAAATTAACAATGTATACTCGTTTATGATTCTTAGGTGATGCATCTATGACCTCTCTTAGTGGAGTATTACTCAACATACTTCCGTCCCACAAATACAAATCGTCTATTTTTGTCCAAGCTAAACCATAAAAAGGAAATCCTGTACATGCAATAACATGATTGGTATCTAGTTCCATATGATCACTATCGAAAGTAACTGATTCGCTTCTTTGGATATCCGCGCTTGTCATGATAAGTCTCGGACACACTCTTTTGGCATCCTTAACTGAAACAGGAGTGTCAGTGATGCCTTTCCTATACTGTTCATTTATCTTTCTGAAATCTACAAATTTGGTCAAAGTATCTTCTAATGGCTTGACATCGTAGAGATGAGGCGGCATTCTAGTATAATTAGAAAAAATAGAATAGAAATTGAATAAAGAAGCGGGATAGCCCCAGATAGGTTCAAATAAATTCTTGTTACCGTATAACGAACCAACCATAGCAGAAAAAATTGATCTAATATTATCAACAAGAAAAGAAGGAGTTATGTGTTCTGCTAATGTAAACCAAAATTGCTCAAGTGTTTTCGCAGATGAGCTGTCCCTGCTCCCAACGATTATCGCTGCATTTACTGCTCCTATGGATGTCCCTGCAATAATATCAAACTCAATACCGCGCCTTTCAAAAGTTTTATAAACACCACATTCATAAGCGCCTAAGGAACCACCCCCTTGCAAAACTAAGACTGTTTCTACTTTTGTTGTGGTTATATCCTTTATCTGCATGTTGCTATCTGGAGTCCAAGTAGCCTAAATCTTAATAAAAAACTATTGAAATATTTTTCTGTCCACTGGAAAAAGGAATGTATATCATACCAACTCTATACTTCATGACACGATCCATGAATCATACATATTTCACCATTTTTCATCGCAACGAACCACTGATCTGGCCTGTTTAAGCATGAAATTCTTATTAGCCTACTCAATCAATTTATAGAACATTTAGTGATCTAATAAAAGCATCGTATACTTGCTATTGATTAGGCGATATCCACTGAGCATTTTTTTGCCTATTACAGTTGACCCAGCTATCAGTAATTTTCGATGTCGCATACCAACTTCTGTCACTTATTCTCTTCACACCGACCAGCTATTTGAAATCTACCTACAAGCTAATTATTCAGCCACACTTTTTTCCCTTACTTCTGGAAAGGATTAATTTGAAAAATATATTCAATAAAGTACGAATAGGTTTGATGAAAATACTAGATTAGAAACCAGAAAAAGCGACTTCTCGTTTATACTATTCTGACCTCATTTAAGTTTGCACGTCCTGCATGCTCCCAAAAGTGATTGAATAGGTCTAGACACCAATCATTGAATAATGGATCATCTCCAACTAATAGAATATTCATATCGACCTCATCTTTCATATTCGGAAGCATTAAGGCAGATTGTGACTCTGATATGTATAAGGCTATGTTTACTCTATCAAGCATCTTTGACTTAATTTTACCAGACTTTTCCAATCCTTCAATAGTCGGTATTACAACATCAATGACTTCCTTAGGAAATACTGTGTTACGTCCAAACATACCATATACTTCAACACCATTGTTAGCACGTTCTGCAAGAATTTTCCCTTCTTCAGGCCATGCCTGTGAGACCATAATTTTAAGATACTCCTTAGCGCCTGATTCTAGTTTCTTTAGTTTTTCAAATACTGCTGTGACATTTTTTACAGCTCTGCAATTCTGTAATGCCCCTATTCTCTGAACAAACTTGTCGGGAATGTCTCTAAGTGTATGATCTTCAAGGAGCTCCTGGTTCGTATTTATGACCAGACAGTATGGGATAACTTGAGTCGTTACTAGTCTTCCTAATTCCGTTAAATGAAAGGCACTATTGCTGCCACTACTAGTTTCAAGACTACCTCTCCATTCTCCTGCTGCAGCCCTTCCCCTTTTTACCATATTAGCTTCCATCAATCTATTTATGTTCCTGAATGCCTCTTGTACCGTAATATCAAGTTCTCTAGCAAGTGAGCTAAGCTTAGCCGGTTTATTATGCAATAAGATCAATATGGAACACCTAGTCTCACTTGCTAGTTCATTAGAAATCTCCGAGACCAAGGCTGCATCTTTAAGGCTCAGCATAAGAAGTAAATATACATGCGTTGATAATTAAGACTTTCACAGGGCAAGCATAAACACTGAACTGTCGTGCATAGATTAGGCATCTTCTAAGAATACAAATATGGAATAACAAATGTCTTAAGAAAAAGTATTGAAAATTAACCAAAGTTATTTACATTTGAGCTAATTTCAGAAAATAAGAATATCAATATACCAATTCCATAGATAAGTTACGATGTCCCAATTAAGTGAAATAAGCAATCGATTCAAAGAGTTACATGGAATTTATAGCAAGTACCTCCCCAAAGTCGATCCTGCATTGATAAACGACTTTCTCCTTCGCCAGATAGAAAACCCATCAGTGAATCCTCGATTCATGATTGAAGTTTTCATCAAACCTGGAATAAACCGAGAACGTGTCCGAGCAGTCATAATGGGGAAGACAGGCATGAACCCTGCTATGTATGACAACGGCACTCATTGTGTAATAACTCAGAATCTTACAATGGATAAATTAAAGGAAATATCAGATCTGGATGAAGCTTTAGAGATTACTGGAAAGTATGTTGGAGGATTAGAAGGTTACAAGACATTCCCCGAACAACGTCATGAAGTCGAGAATGGCAAGCACATATCATCATCTACGTCGTCGCCATCATCAACCCCCTCATCAGTGTCAAAACAATCACTTCAATCAATGACTGTGCTACAAGGAAGTGGGAAGGAGAGATCCTATACGCCTCAAAGCGGACAAGTAAAAAAAAGTAACAGATACCGAATTGCAATATATACAGCCATAGGTATAGTTGCTGCAGTAGCACTTGCTGGCTTTATCATAAGCGGAGGTATGCTGCCCAATATTAACCAAAATAATACCCCCCCAGTTACACAAACAGCATCAACAACAGGAACCGGTCTGGTTCCCGGAGCATTACACGGTTACGTTAAAGGACCAACAGGACTGCCTGCTATAGGCGCATCGGTTGTAGCTGCAAACCAAGAAACTGGGTATACCGACAATGCAATTATTTCAATTAGTGGTCAATACCTGCTCAACAACTTGCCTGCAGGAGAATATATTGTAATGGTAGCGTATCCTGATGGTACGAACAACGTAGTCAATGAATTTCAAGTAGAAAGTGGTTCTAACCAGCAACTTGACTTCAGTTATTAGTTGTTACACTCCCACGAACATTATATCCTGATGAGATAGCATATTCAAAACTAAACTGTACTATTATTATTCTACAATGCTACAGCAACAACCACTACACTAGCAGATATTTTATACTTCACACTCGCACCAAATGCTATAACCCTATTTTGTGGTAGTTGAACTAAAACCTTCTTATTACTTTAGGCTTTGTTGTGTTAGATGTAAACAAAAAGATTATTCATACCACTATCGTTGTTCAGATTGATTCGCATTTATTACAATATTAAAAGTTCCGGTGTATCCCTGCGTATCTTTAGTCATGTTGAGCATCAGAAGTTTACCACTGTTTGCTTCCACCAAACCATCAATAGAGGGTCCTCTAAAGATCATATCTTTCTCATTTGTCAGCTCCGCTGGTCCATGGGAGGATTATTAAAATAAAGCTGAGATGTATCCAAGATTATACATTACCTTACGCCAGCGAGGCTCAATACCAGAACATTAGTTATAATCTGAATGAATCGAATAAGTCTTCAAATGACGTTGCTTCCTTGTCTAATTGTCCTTCGCCTTTCTCGACTGCAGTCCGTAAGGCAGTGATTAACTTGCTATGCCTAGGATGAATAGCAACCTGTCCGTTCTTGTATTCCATCAGTTCTTTGCAATGTGCCAGCATCTCTTTGTGATGTTTTGCAAATGATACAGGAATGACAAACATATTCTGCTGTAGGAATTACAAGTCATATACTGAAGGATAGTTCTTCTTGTAGTATGAGATTTGCTTATCATATTCTGGGTCTTCATCTAAGGGTCAATAACTTTCGTAATATGAAAAGGATTTATTCAATTAAAATTTTTGGTTTATTCCAGCTGGAACTACTTAAATGTCTTATCTCAAATGAATAAGTAGGCGTATGAGAGATGAGAGATGACGGTAATACAGATTTAGGAAAAAGTATTGAAAAACTAGATCTAATAGAGTGCAATATTTGTGGCTACCATTATCAGAAAACCAAAAAATGTCCCCAATGTTCTATAAAAGAAGTAAACTAGGCGAACGCAATCAGTGTAGACAATCTAGTCGTTAACAAGAATAATGGATCAGTCGGCCTTAGCAATATCGTTAAAAATTAACCTTTAATGTGACAATTTTGAAAGATCCAATACTCATCATTAGAGTATTGTCATTAAAGGATGCTTTAGATGCGTTTTTTTCTCTGATCTCAGTTTTAAGGGGGGGAATTTCTTGGATTTGATTTTCCAGCAAATCTACAATTGACGCAGACTTGATCTTTTTATAGAAAAGTAATCTCACTTTATTTTCATCTTTCCCTTCCGTTTCGTAAATCCTTACCAATAGCGAATTGCCGCTATCTCCTTTATGCTCGTCAAGTTTTAACGTGCTAAGAACTACATTTTTTGGTTCAATGTCAAGAAACGAATGAAAGTACCTACCTAACTCTATTTTATTGCTTTCATGCTCCCTCTTGACGTGTTGTTGTAACGCTTCTCTTCCCCCTAAGTGAATAGCTATTAAAGGAATATTAAATTCCATGGCGTGCCTGTAAGTAGTACTCTCTCTCCACCCTTCTTCATGCGGGAGAACAGAGTATCTAAAAGTATAAGGCTTCATCTCTGCCGCATCAGGTGTTGGAACGCACGGGCCCATAATTCCATCAGCCGACAACACCATAATACTCCTTAAGAGAGTAAGGTAAATTGAACTATCCCTTACCTCATGGGATGGTATTCCCTGATGTAATATACTGACCCCAATATTGGCCTGTTTCCCTTGTTTTCCATCACCAGAAAAATCAATCCAATCCAAAGACGGGAAAACTCCACTTGGTCTTTCTGCCCACCCAGTATCATTCTTGTTATAGAAGAGGTCAGCCTTCCTCTTAATAGCTCCAAATTGGGTGCCGCACCAATAATCATCAGAGGAGCATGGAGTTCGGAACCTTACTCTTATTCGAGAATGAGGATGTCTGTCGTAAAGATGGGTAACGAAATCTATTCTATCAAGTGATTTGTATACTACAACCTCTTTCTCTATATCAACGAAGTTATGTCTGTATAATATTGGCTTTAACTTATATGTCAACCTATATGGCCATCTCAATGCATAGTATTTACCTTTCAGCTTAATGTTATAGGTCAACCTACCTTCAAGTACACTGAAGCTCTCATTCTTGAATGACCCATACTTGACACCTTCTCCAGTTTCTGACTTTAGTAATCCTAGATTGTCTCTGTGGTAGTAAAGATCTCCTAGTTCTTCCTCAAGCAGAATTTCATTACCCTTGAAATACTCCTTGCCTTTCTTGGATACATTTAACAGACCGTTTCCAGGGTCGATCACGATGTCAAAATTACTTCTAGTTCTAAAATTAGTCGAATGAGTTAAACTTCGCTCTGCATTGCTATTCTCACCAGGCACTATTCGATATATTCTATACCCTAAAGATGGTACTTCGGCTATAAAGCCTATTTTAACTGTTTGAATGGAGCCATCGGGGTATGGCGAACATTCGATGATTTCTATGCCAATATTATTTTCGTCACTATATACATTCCCCATATTCTTACGAGAGCTATTTGTTTGACTATCAGCATGGGGATCCAACGGAATAGTTGCTTCTAAATGAGAAATGCCTCGTATTTTACCTTGATCAAATTCTAGTACGCACTCTACCCAATTTTTAACTTTCCACGTTAGAGAATTGAATACTACGACATCTAGGTCACCACTACCATTGTAGAATTGAGATATTAAATGCAATAGACAATACGAGATAGATTCTTTAATAGGGCCAAAGTCCGTTTTGAATATCTGTCTTATCTCATCGTACACCTCATCTATTCCAGTCCCGGGTAGAGCATCGTGCATGGCCATGAAAAGGAGGCTGTTCCAGTAGCTTTTCAAACTGTCATAAACATCGCTATCAGCCCGCTCTAGCACACTTATAGCGTGCCACCTCTCAAGAGTTAACAACAAATTCTCATATGCCTTTACGCCCTGCTTAATCCACATCCTTGATGATGTGCTGTCAGGAAAAACTTCTGATAATCTCCCCGAATACATCTCTCCAGTTTGGATAGCAAATTTCACCTTTTCATTATCTTGAGACTTTTCAAGATAGGAAAAATATTCAGATGGTGTGGATATTCGTATTTTTGGTTTCTTGATATTTTTGTGAGATATATCAGTAGCAGATGAATCAGTACCGGTAATTATAGAGGAAGTATTCAATGATGATTTGCCCCTACTATGAGCGCTAACCTTGACGCCAATCTCGTCATTCCATTTTCCTACAATTTCAATCGTCTCTGGCTGGGGGAGTGTTACCCCGCTGCCAGATGGCATAATTATATGACGGGTGGCTGCATATTTTTCAAGCTCCTCGTAGGACCTCTGGAGCTGCGTTAGGTCAAGACCAGCCCTGTAGCCCAGTGGCATCCAATGGCACAGGACGCGTGAACCATCCAGTCCCTCCCACCAAAATTCTGAGGGTTTAGCTATATCTGCGCCCCTTCGGAAAGCGAAATATCGATATCCACATCCGAGTAAAATCTGAGGCCATTGTGCATTAAAACCAAATTCATCGGCTCCCCAACCAACAACTACTTCCTGATCGAATTTCTCTTTTACATATCGTTTACCTTTTAATATCTCCCTAATTAAGGTCTCTCCATGAGGTAACATCGTATCAGACATCAGATATTGACCACCTGCAATTTCCACTCTTCTTTCTTTGACTAGTCTTGTTATGTCTGTAAAGAGTGACCTATAATTGGCCTCAATATGTTCAAGAAGATAAGTCTGTTCAATTGTGAACTTATATTCTTGATTAGCCTTTAGTAGGTCCACTGCTTGCTTCAAAATAAACTCAATATTTATTCGAAAGTAATCTTCTTTATTAAATACCCATATTGCATCGTAATGTGTATGAGGAACAAGGTAGATGACAGGTTCAAGTCCTTTTCTTCCCGTTACAGTGGATATACTACCATCATTTTTACGATTCAAACCATTATACATTACACGAATCCCTCAAATAATATAAAAGATTGGTTTGTCAATTAAATAGTCATAATCAGTCGTCCATTACTTTCTTTCACGACTGATATTTTTTGCCTGCCTATTTACAATAAACTTTATCAAACTTACCAGTCGGGATGCAAATCCCCACTCGTTGTCATACCATGAAAGTATCTTGACCACATTATTCTTATTTCCTAAAGCCATTGTACTCAAACCATCTACAATAGAAAAATGAGGATTGCCCACAATATCTGCCGAACCTATGGGCTCCAAAACTCCTTTCAATCTATTCTCTGCGCTCCTTTCAACCTTGCCATCAAATCTTCCAAATATAGAATCATATTTAAAAAGATGAACAAGTGTCTTAGTATCTGTCAAATCATTAATCGCTACTATGTCGACCATTTTCATAAATTCTGTATCCTTGGTAGCGGACCTTAGAAA
>DASQUV010000010.1:0-7851 GCA_035641095.1 Nitrososphaeraceae archaeon | reverse complement strand
ACTATTGCTATAACTATCAAGGGACTACAACACAAGAACTAGTAGGTTGCCCACATGATGGAAACTTGGAGCGAAGAACAAATAAGTTATAGTTCTATCATTACCTTGCGGAAATTCTCTCTTAACTGTTTATAGTTGTCTAGCTTTTTTCTGTCCTCCTCTGTTGAAGGAATATTTTCTAAAAGTAATCTTTGTTGTCTTTCTATCATGACATCCACAGAATCAACAATGTCTTCAATTTCGTTCTTTAGCAGTTCCATTACTGAGAATCCTTTGGTTTTATCAGTTTGAACAATTCTAATTGATAATTCACCTCCTTCATCACGATCATGATCCCCTAGATCAGGGATATATTCCTAGACTTCGAAATCTCCTATCGTTTATTAACATTCAAAAAGTAGTAAATCTATGGTAGACCCCGGTCCCTAAGCCTCCACGTCTTATACCATTGACCAGAAAACATCAGGATAACCCATAGGCCCAGTATCTGCTGAGGTGATGCGTTTGTCATTGCAGTCATATTAGCTTCGATATCCCACAAAAAGATAGGATTTCAAGCCGAAATTTATTTGACATATGTTTGTATTCCAAAATGGGCGGTAACTAGGAACTTCAGGAGAAAGTAACGCGCGCTAACAATTGAAGCTACGAAAGGAGAGGATGGCCAGAGCCAAATCCTTTGAGCCCAAATTACAGGTCAAAAATGATTCACACATCCTTGGGCCCACCCGTCTATCCAGAACCTGAATTCACAAATCAGACACTAGAAACGTACTCGTCGTGCCTTCGGAACCAAAGCCCCGGTTCATTCCGTCCATTCGGTGCCCGGTCGAGCCACTGGTACATTCCCAAGAGCGCGTCGAGGCCGAGTGCGTAGGTGGAGTATGTGTGGTAGACGACGCCGTCGGAGAGTGCAAACGCGCTCATGCCCGGCGCCTCGCGGGTATAGGTGGGGATGTCGGTACCGGTCATGGCCGCGAAACCGCCTACGCCAGCCGAGTCGGGTGTCGTGCCGAGCGTGCTGTAGTTGTATTCAATGCTGCCGGAGCGCTGCTGCTCCTCAGTGAACGAGGTGTTGAAGTCGTAGTTGAAATCGTTATTCAGTGACGAGGCCCAGGTAAACGTCCAGCCCATGCGGCGCTTGTAGGCCTGGAGCGCGGCGATTGGGGCGCGCGAGACCGCGATCATCGCCACGTCGTGGTGCTCAAGGTGCACGGCAAAGCCGTTAAAGCCGTCCGCGATCGCAGAGCATGCTGGGCAACCGCCTGTGTACTGGGGGCCGAACATAAAGTGATAGATGAGGAGCTGCGAACGTCCTCTGAACAGATCGGCAAGAGACGCCATGCCCTCGTCGGTCTCGAAACGATACTCCTTGTCAATTCGAACCCAAGGCAGCCTCTGTCGCCACTGCGCCAGTTCGTCGCTACGACGCGTCAGCGCCTTCTCTGCCTTGAGCAGTTCCAGCCGGGCCGCATACCACTCTTCACGTGTTCCGATCTTGTGGTCAGTCATTGTTTCTCTCCTTCTTGCTGCCGAAAAAGCAGTGTTCCATAAGCTATACTTCTAATCAATGCATGATCCTTTTCTCTTTTCATAAGATCATGGAACAGGAACAAATTATATAAAATATATTTCTAGTACACAATATCGCATGCAGGTGACAGGTGTGTGATATATCCTCAGGATATTGAATGTTGCATTCCAGTTGTTCTCTCTTGGCACACCAGACACTAGCAATGCAGATAGTACCGGAAGTAAATACGAAGGAGGAAAAGAAGGAGCAGGCGGAACGGAATAAGATCAAGTTTATCTCACAGACGGAATTAGCAAGTAGATGACCTAATTTTCTTGCATCTTTTTTCCCTTATTACATCCTGGTAGTAGTAAAAGATCTGATAACCCAGGATTAAGATTGAAGTTGATCCCTTTGCAATAGATAAACAGGATACGACAGATAAAACAAGCAATAGCAGTGGTGAATCCAAGAGCAACAGAAATCATACCGGAAAAGGGTAAAGAGGGATGGTGAGTTTTTTGGAAAGTTCCCCAGGTCTATTCATTACTACCTGAATTTCGTGAATTATCTATTTCAGAGACTAAGGTAACAATATCTTTTCCAGGACTAATCAATGTCTCTTTACATTCTAGTGGGATATCCTTAGCGTTAATTTTCTCTACATATTCATTGTATGCCTTTTCTATTTCATCTTTTCTTTTTCTGTACAATAATTGCTCGGTCGTTATAACTTCCCTAGCCTCTTTCATGATTTCATCACCTTCCTCCATCGACATAATCCCTTCAGAAATTAACTCTTCTATGCCAAAAATAATTTCCATTCTATCAATCGAAATCCTAGCATCAAACTGGCCTGCGCTGATTAACTTTCTAATAGTAGAGGGAGTGAAGTCTGTTACTTTGCCAAATGTTGCATCAGAGCTCTCAAGTCTGTCGATGCGCCATACTTTGGAAATGCGGGGTTTACCTAAAAAGAGATCCTTATTTGTTGTAAACCTATATTCGCCAACCCTTGCTATCGTTTTTGCTTTTCTATTTAGAATCTCATCAACTTTATTAGATAGTCCATTGGATCTTGCTAGCACAATAAGATCTCGAGTCAAGTTTACAAAGTCTGTGAATGCATATGCTACTTGTTCATCATATGAAGTTCTGTCATGAAAAAAGATATCACTTTCCCTATCGTCTACAAGATCCTTATCTTGTGGAATACCTTTTGGTGTGAGAGGATGTAAGTTAACGATATATACTTCGAGCTCAGGAGTCTGAGTAATCAACTTATCGCCACTTCTTTGATCATTTCGTAAATATTCTATCCAGTAATTTTTATGAGCTGTTAATAGCTCACGCAATGGTGTATTGCTCAGATAACCACCGTCCCATAGCTGACGCATAGTTCCAGTGTTGGTATCCTCAATGTGAGGGTGGTCTATCGCATATTTACCAAGAGCGCTGGCAAGTACTTGATCTGGTCCTATACCATCATAAAAAACAACATGTCTGCTTTCAGGATCACCATATTCAGAATACCATTTCCTATCACCACCATCATTACTCTTATTCCTTTTCCCCTCTTCTCTTTCCGTAGCTTTATTTCGTTTGACAGGGGCTCCATGCAATTTTTCATAACTATCAAAAACCACCGGCGAAGTAAAGTCTTCGATATCAACACTTGTCAGAATAAGTCTCGGTTGTCCTTTTTCTAGACTTGTCTTTATAGGAAAATCAACAAACTTTGAAAGGTAGTTCCTCAACGGCGTATAGTCGTATTTCCACCATGGTAAGAAATCTGTAAATGGATTTAGAAATTTCGAACCCATTTGTGGAATTGAATTATACATGTTATTAACCCCTCTTGGAGTAAAAGCAAACTCAAAAATAGACCAGAATCTTCTCGCGCCATCAGCGTCTGCTATGTCCCGATTGAATGTACGAAGGTATTCCCAGACGATACGTCCCATTGATCTTTTATCAAATATTCTGTCTGCTAACGTGGAACACATAAGACCTTCCCAAAATTCCAAGAGCTTCTCACCAGATCCATCCCAGCTATTATTCTTTAGATAATGTCCTACCAAAACACTTGAATTTATAGCTCCTATCGAAGTCCCTGCAACTATATCAAACAAGCTACCATTATGACTTTCTTTTTTTGCCTTCTCATAGATCTGCTGATATGTGCCAGCTTCGTAAGCACCAAGAGCGCCGCCACCTTGAAAGACAATTGCCCTTTGAATATTAGGTTTACTTTCTGTCATTTACTATTCCCTCCTTTTGGTTTTGACAAGTCCAGTATGACAAAGGTACTATTTATTTAAGATTTATCTAGAGTGCTCTAACAATGCTTCGCTACCGACTAGCTGACTATGTCTATGCAATCCCTGGGAAAATCTGCCAAAGCGGGACTTCAACGGCTGCATCGAATTTGCTATAATACTTTTTCACGTCTCCTTCGCTATACTTAGATTTGAATTTCCTCACTGTCTCGTCAACCCCATTCCTGTCTGTTATTGGTTTACCTTTTGCAGATATTTCTGCGTCATTTAGAGAAATCTTCAACATTGGATCGGCTAGCAGGTTCTTATACCAATTGGTGTCAGACCCCTTAACTGGTAGCAAATAAAGGATGTTGTCGTCATGCACAAACCATACTGGCCTAGTGATATCTTTGTTTGATTTTCTACCTTTAACACTGAGTCTTATCTCGTCTACTTTCCCCAGTCGCTGATGGAGATCATCTTTGGACATGATATTCCATGCAGCATATATCAGATATAGGTTTCTAGTGCTGCGCTATAGCTGAATGCTGTAGGTTACTACGAATAATGAGATAAAAATATACCTGTTGGTACCAATCCTCGATATATTTTGGAGATCTAAGGCTATCAAACTTCACTATACACGTAGCCAATCCTGGTTCAAATACTGTATCTGTAATTGATACTACTAAGAATATTGCAGTGAAGAACATTCACTTCGGGATCTATCCTACGTATATCTTTTCAATGAACCTATAATCTATTGATGGACCCTATTACGACGTGGTTCTATAAACTGAAACATTTCTAAGTAGCATATCTCTGCTAATGGTAATGAGCCCCTTTACCTATGGGAATCTAACTCCAATGCGCCTAACCGATAGCCAGTTGTCAGCCAGTTGTTTGTATTTGTATTTGGTCAGCACTAGTTAAGTTGAGGAATCTTTGTATTGAGTTCTTTACATCTATTTCTTAGAGTTACTTCTGTTACTCCAGAAGAAACTGCAACATCTAACTGAGTTCTATGCTCATAACAACGTAGGCATGATAAGTAGAGAACTGCTCCTGCTAGTCCCATGGGATCTTTTCCTGCTGCAATTCCGCTTGTTTTCACATTGTACATATAGCCTATAGCATGCCTTTTCGTTTTCTCGCTTAACTCCAATTTATTTGCAATCTTTGAGATGCACTTTACCGGATCTACCATTGGAACTTTCAAATCCAGGTTAAAGACTATTCGTCTATATATCCTTGACAGTTGTTTGTGTGACGTATTGCTAAGAGATGCTATCTCTGCCAATGTTCTAGGAATTCCAGCCTCTCTAGAGGCAAGATAAACGGTCGCGGCTAATGTAGCAGCTATTGTTCTTCCTCTAACCATACCTTGTTGTTGCACCTTTCTATAGATATAAGCTGCCTTTTCAATTACATTATCAGGCAGTCCTAGCTTCGCTTTTAGCCTATCAAGCTTCTGGAATGCATTTGTAAGATTTCTATCTGTTGGAGTACTAACTTGGATTCTATGGTCCCACATCCTTAGTCTTTGCATCATAGATCGGGTTGAACTGTCGAGTCCTTTTCCGCCGGCATCCTTATTTGGACTTCCAATTACTGTAGAAAGCCCCTGATCATGACGTGTTAATGTCATAGGCAATCCCGTCCTACTTCTGTCTCTCGTTTGATTAGCATCAAATGTACGCCACTCTGGAGTTTGTTGTAACGACTTATCATTACTCATAACCATACCACAATTAGTGCAGATTATTTCGCCAGACTCTGCATCTGTGATTACATCGGCGAATTTATAACATGTCTTACATACTAACTCATTTGCTAACATTATACATATATATACGCGTCAATAGTATAATAGGCTTTAATCTTCCGCTGGATTCATAAATTCTTCACAAATTATTACTTGATTAGACAATATGTTTCTTTATAATCATATTTCCTGTCTATATTTGACGAATACGGACAAGATAACAAAACCCATTTCAAATTACGAATGACAATGAGTAATCTAATCGTGTAGTCGAACTCACATCATATATCTAAAGTAATTGTTAACCTTCATAGTCATTGTGCATGAAGCCATCGGCTTTCAGAATCCAATAGATTTATATATACATCAGTATACAATACTTATGAGGAATAAAAATGCCAATGCTTATGTTAAAATGCAAAACTTGTGGCGAGGTTTTTCCAGGAATATATGTCCCCGAAGGAAGTACGGCTGATTCTACGGCGAATGCTACAACTTCGGATACTTTACATACATGTTCTAGAAAACACTCGAATGAATATGTCACGGTAGATTATATGGATTTGTCTTAGATAATGAATTCCGCGAAAGTTATACTTGTAACATATCCGGATGACTTTAGTCTTCAAGAAGCACAAAGTTTAGTGGAATCATCCTCACCTTCGATGGCTCCACGACCTCAGATTGTAAAGGCTTTTACCCAAAAATATCTGAATCACTCCCGTTATGGTCTTGGTTCTGGTAAAGCTGAAGAAATGAAAGAATTTGTGAAACAAATTAAAGCAGATCAGATAGTTGTTGACGAACACTTAACTCCAAAACAGATTTACAACCTGGAGAAGTTAACCGGCGTACAGGTAATCGACAGAGAGAGACTAATACTTAACATATTCCATTCAAGAGCTACTACGACAGAGGCAAAATTACAAATTGAACTAGCCGAGGTTAAATATGAAATGCCACGTGTAAGAGAAAGTGCGAAACTGACATCAGGAAGTACTGAAAGAGCTGGAAAAGGAGGTATGGGAGAATACACAGTTGATGTGAAATTCCGAGACTTAAAAAGACGCATGTCTTTTATCAAGAAGAAGCTTGCTGATGCCCACACAAAACGTGAACTATATCGTCAGCAGAGGTTGAAAACTAAAATGCCAATTGTTTCATTAATAGGTTATACCAGCTCAGGAAAAACCACACTCTTCAACTTGCTTACATCTGAAAACAAGGAAATATCTAGTAGTCTATTTACAACGCTTTCCACAACTACAAGAACATTTAGAGTTAACAACGAGAAACAGGAGAGGGAATCGCCTTTACTGCTTATAGATACAGTAGGTTTTATTAGCAGACTTCCTCATTACATGATAGATGCATTTAAATCAACTTTAGAAGAATCGCTAGCAGCTGATCTAATCCTACTTCTAATCGATGCCTCAGAAAAGTTTGAAGATATTAGGATAAAATACAATAGCTGTTGGAAGGTTCTGGATGAACTAAAAGTAGACAAATCTAAAGTTTTTGTTATCTTAACTAAATGTGATGGCATCATAAGCATATCAGAACGCATTGACACTATAGCAAATGATTTGAGTGTATCTAACCCCATAATCATATCGTCTAACACTGGGTACGGGATTCGTAAACTAAAGACTATGATTGCACACAACCTGCATTCCCAATTCCCTTCTAGAGAGGAACACTTAACAAATGTAAAAATAGTGCCAGAAGAAGGTGCATATGTAATTGCGGCAACAGACCTACCTACCTAAAGTAATATGTCCAAACAGAATCGGAAAATAGACTCGATGACATTCGAATATACCGTAAGAAAATGTGGTACTTCATCACATATTATTCTCCCAGCTTCAATGGTTGGACAAAGGGTCAGAGTAATTGTTGAAGCACTTGACTAGAATATTAGTGAAGTGTTGAATTGACCTGCAACAAATTTGGCATTATTATTGGTCTACAAATCTGCTTGGAATCACTAGGTTTTCGGTGCAATTAGATTGATAATTCATCGAACAACTGCTTTAGGCTTAATAAGCATAACTGTTTTTTCGATATAAGTATTACTCCATGGCTAATCTAATTTATGACAGTAGTATAGCTGATCTGGTTCATGGGATGTCTATTGGTTTTAACATTTTCACCAAATATGCAAGCATCAAGTTACTCCATGCAAAACCAGCATTATTTGGTTCAGCAGACATCATAAACATCTGCAATCTGCACTGCACACATTGCTATTGGTGGTTAAACAGAAAAAATAATGAAAAGGATGGATTGAGTAGTGAAGAGTGGAGAATGAT
>DASQUV010000009.1:0-6387 GCA_035641095.1 Nitrososphaeraceae archaeon | reverse complement strand
TCTGTTACTGCTAGGAGCAAAATATTAAAAGCCTCAATGGAAGTGGATGAGGAATACAAGAGATATAGATTATCAAGAGCATCACAAACCACTGCAAACATACAGACAAGTCGCAGGCCGTCGTCAAGAACCAGTTCTATTGATTATATTCATCGATAATTAATAGCCATAAAGACACCATTAGCACCTAATCTCAAATGAATGGGATTAGGAAAAAGTGTCTTTCCTCAAGTCTGGTCTACTAGAGAAATAGGCAGTACATACGGAACCTTACAATCGCACTATTAGTTCAAATTTTTAGTACAATCTGAGTGTTGAGTATTGGCCGTGAATTATGAAAATCAATTGAAGCTAAAAATAGCCAGGTGTATAAGAAACTTCTGCTCCTTCTTTGACTGAGCCAATGGTTTTCAGTTTTTCGTATGCGGCAAGATCTACATAAACTTCATTCCAATATCTCATACAGACAAGTCTCCTACAAGTGCTAACTTTTTCTATTTTCTCATCGAACACGGTGTTTCTAAACACAATATCAGGTTCATTAATGCCAGCATACGAACGAAGAGGACATGTAGCTGAGAATCGAGGGTTAATTTCGAATACCTTTATTCTTCCGTCTTGGAACGATTCATTAAGGCTTCTGAGTTCAAAATCTGCAGCAGTATGTGGAGAGCTTCTCATGTCATTGTTTGGAACA
Source organism: Nitrososphaeraceae archaeon (assembly GCA_035641095.1). Classification (GTDB taxonomy): domain Archaea; phylum Thermoproteota; class Nitrososphaeria; order Nitrososphaerales; family Nitrososphaeraceae; genus TH5896. The sequence continues at coordinate 5,690 of DASQUV010000009.1, read as the reverse complement.
AACTTTGATTGTATATTAGCAGCTCCTGTTATACCTAGTTTTTCTGCCACACTTTCAGCTGGCAACCTGACCATTGGATAGTCGTCGATAAACGCTTTATAAGTTTGGCCGCCCTTCAAATATTTCCTAATTGCGACGGAGGACATGGTATTTTTCCCATTCCTGTCAATTGTTACTCCTGACGTGAATTCGTCACCTAGGCCTGGTAAATATTCTTGGAGCATCGGCCTCCAACCATAATTCTGAATTTGAGCTACTGCGTATTTCATCTCCTCGGCAGATTTGGTGACAAAGAAATTAACTGAACCGAAGCCCTCCCGAGGCTTCACCACCAATGGGAACCCAAACTCTTCAACAAAATCATCCATTTGGTCAGGGAGACACGACTCGGCACAGCTCAGGTTATTGGCCTTTAGAAACTTGTAGGTTTCCCATTTGTCCCGTGCAATTTTCACCACATCCAACTCGGTAACCAGTACCTTTGCTGAAGTCTCTCTTTCTATTCTCTTCTTAGCAGCAGCGATGGCCATTAATTCTTCATCGGAGCCCACGAACAGTGCATCAACATTATAATTCTTTAGATGTACGATGATTGAATCAATATACTCCGGATCGGATGCCTTTGGGACGAGCAGACCTATATCCGATCTGTAAAGACCGGCAGCTAGAGGACTCGCATCAGCGGCCAGAATTCGATAACTGCTTGGAGAAAGAGATGAACTTGTTGCTAATCGTAGAGACTTCATAATTCCTTGACCTACAATTCCACCGGTTGCAGTAACTAATATAGTTGCGTTTCTTTTCATTGAAAATTTTTCAATCCTTTCCTTAACCAGTTAATGAGTCGGTAGATAGGTTGATTGCTTCATTGACATTAACTCTTTGCGGGCATGCTATAGATAATATGCCTGATTGATAATAGAACAAAAACATGAACAATCTATAGAATGCGCATCCCTACTATAAGCTAACCAGACATCATAATGGGCATCGCCAAGTTATCGTTCTGAACCAGATTTCTTCTCCACATAACTTCAGTGTTCTCTAACCCGAAATTTACTGCATAGTCGACTATACATGGCTTGAGAGTAGAAGCCTTTATTACTTTGCCACTAATTTTCAATAGCCGTCTTGTATTTCTTTGTTTCTGCTTCAAGATAGCCAGTTCGTTTAGGAGATCCTGCATATCATGGCCATGCATGGCCAACTCGGCTCTTTTAGACAATAATGGGACCACCTTTGAATTGAAGTTGGAAAGAGTATTTCTAAGGAGCTCAGCATATTTGACAACCTCTGCTAAATTTTTAAATTTTAATGATTGGAGGGCTTCTGCTTGGCCCAATCCTGAGTAGACTTCCTCTGATGCCCATAGCACAGTGACAGGCATCTTTAGAGAGAGTTTCTCGAATACCAATCTTCCGACCATTGCATAGCCCATACTTCCTCCTGTGCCTGAAGCGTAGCAGCATAGACCTAAATCCCTCGAAAGCAACAAGAGAATCGGGATAGCTCTTGGAGACAGCTGATTTAGTATGCTGTCTGATATATGACCGGAGTCAGATCCGTTGAGTCTTACGGTAAGGGGCCTCTTACACGACATACAAGTTCCGGACAAGTCAAAGATACCGCCTTCAATTTCATGCAATTTAACCGAGGCCTTACTTCCGCATCTACAATGCAGCCAAACCGGGGCATTAAGATAAGTACTTTGACTAACACCCGTATTGATACCACTGCGCAGAAACATCGTATCACTCTCACTCAATATTTCTGAATATCTTCTAAAATTATTAAGAAGATAATTAAAGCCTCCTTCAAAAACGTCGGAAATATCTGACAATCGTACGAACAAGGTATCGTAACCCCACAGCTTGTTTACTACTCTTGATAAAATAAAAGAATTGAGATCCGCGTACGAGTTTGCCCTACCGTATGATTCCTCCACCTCTTTCCAAAATTGTTCCAAGTTTTCAAAAAGTGCCAGTCTTTCATTTTTTTCAAGACCCAAAGTTAGGGATCCGTTTTTGATCCAAGAGGCCACCTGGTTTCTCCAATGATCAATAACGGATAAATGGGGAACTTCCATATTTCGAACCAACTTCCATCTGTTTGTGCCAGTAATAGGCATTCTTAATTCTAGAATTCCATCCGAATGTCTTATGCTTGGAAGTTGAGCGACCCTTATCCACAGATCATCCATAAAATCGTGATCGACTATGAGAAACAAATTGATGAATCGAGTCTTGGTATCTGATGCACCGTTCCCTTTTTCTAGCATTGATTTGATAGTTTGAAGAAGAACTATTTTCTTAAATACTCCGCCATAAGCAAAAAGATTTGGTTGATGTATAGATACTAAAATCTGGGCTGATGAATCTTGAATGTTCATTCTGCTTTGGTCTACCACCGCAAAGTCAGTACCGGCTTGGCTGTGAAAGGCAGCTATATGCTTTGCAAGCTTCCTACGATTAGATAAAATATCCTCAGAATTAGTAACCGTCAACTGCTTTCTTACACTTTTTACTGCATCTGACAGGCTGTTCGGAATTGACGAAATAAAATCTGAGAGGATGGGATTGTTAACTCTTTCATACTGAGAAAAAAGGGATCTGATGTATTGCGTCGTTGGGCCTATAGATGCTTCAGCACACATTGGCTATTAACAGACTATCAACTAAGCCCCACTATATAAATTTCCAGGATTTGATATTAGTACGCTGGATAAAGAAGATGGACATAACACTCCACAAGGCAGAACCGACGACTTTCTCTCATGTCGATTGGCGGCCACTTATGTGCTGGCACCAACAAACTGGACCAATTTAAGTATTCTACTAAATTCTCCTATTTCGCTCAACGAATGAGCATCACTACCTAGATGAAACTCTACATTGTATTTTTTGAATTTGATGACCCAATCCATGGGTGGTCTATTATACTTTGCATTTAATTCAACTATTTTACGATGATCTTTGAGTAGCTGGCTTATTTCTATTAATTCTTCATTATTCAACCTAAAAGTCGGTTCTGGAGCCAAATGTCCAATGACATTAACGTCTGGATTCTTAATAGCACTTTTAATTGCATTCATCCAGATTTCTTTGTTACCGTAGATGGTATGAAAACTAGCAATAACAAAGTAATCTGCACTATACTTTGAAAGACAGTCAATCGATCCGTCTTTGAGAATTTTTGCTTCAAAGCCAGTGATTAATTTAAGGTTAGGTTTAGTATCGTTACTCTCAATTTCATTCACATAACTCTCGATCCAATTCGATTCTCTCCTGACATGTTCTGTGAATGCCAGTGTCTTTAATCCTATAGATGCGGCATACTTAACTGCTGAGGCAGCATTCAAATCAGGCGCAGAATGATCATTATAATTTGTATGGACATGAAAGTCTTCCTTAATATTTAGCAATCAAAATTGTATAGGGCCAGATTTTAATTAATTCCTTTCGGGCGTTCCAAATATTTATAAGAAACAAATGAATGTCATTTAACAGCCCTGGTTGTCCATTTGTCTGATAGAAAGGTATCCACGATTTTAGTTCCTGGAGCGGCTGCTCCTGCTGGGATCAACGCAATTAAATCGCTGAGGATGGGGGGCTTTCAAGGGAAGATAGTAGCCACTGATTCAAGTTATCTGTCCCCGGGTTTTTTCATGTGTGAAGTTAATGAGGTTATACCGGAAGCCGACAATCATTCTTTTATAGATAGGCTAAATGAAATAGTCGAAAAGTATGGAGTTAATCTGTTATTACCTACATCAGGGTTTGATATCTATCCATATAGTGAGTTTAGAGACCAGTTGATAAAACGGGGAGCTTTTCCTGTAGTTAGTGACATGGATAGTCTTGTGACATGCAAGGATAAGAAATTAACCTATGAAAGACTAAAGAGCAAATTTGACCTTCCTTTTACTACCACAGATCCGAATGAGATTAGTTCTTTTCCTGTCATGGCAAAACCGAGATATGGAAAAGGCAGTAGAGACATTATGCGGCTAGACAATACTGATGACATAGGATATGTCACTTCCAAAATGAAGGACCTGATTTTTCAGGAATTTCTTCCTGGCACAGAATATACCATAGATGTTCTATCCGACTTGGATAAGAAAGCGATATTGGCTGTCCCCAGAATAAGAATCCAAACCAAAGCCGGTATATCCACAAAGGGGAGGATCTTGAAAAATAGGAGAATCGAAGAAGAATGTAAGCAAATAGCCGATTTTATAGGGATTAGAGGACCTTGCTGCATTCAAATGAAAGAAGATGCGAATGGGATTATAAAGCTCGTAGAAATCAACCCGAGAATGGGTGGCGGAACAATTTTTACGACCCTGGCGGGTGCAAACTTTCCAATGATGCTAATAGATATGGTTGAACACAAGCAGGTGAAAATGCCCGAGGTTAATGAAATTACGGTAATTAGGTATTATGAAGAGATAGTGATTCGGGCGGCCGCGGATCATGGAGTGCTTTCTGCTGAGCAAGATATTCTAACTAAATCAAATACTCAGATTTGATTTGACTACCGCAGATAATGGTCGGCGATTCGGTATGGGTGTTATCTTTACTTTCGGCTTATTTTGACATGCAGGGATGCCCAGTTTTGAAAGAATCTGTGTGAATTTTATGTACCAATGAAACTTTAGGTTAGCGATTTCTAATTTAATCTATTCGTATCCTCCAAAAATGTCCATTTATAAAATTAGTGAAAAATATCTGTTCCTTCATGAACAGATATTGGTTTCATTTTTTCCGGATTACATACCAGCAATTCGCATCACTGTTACTACTTTTAAGGAACTATCTCCCTTACACTTAGATTCTTTATGTCGACGCTATTCGCCCCGTCCCATCTAAACGACGCTATTGGACCTCCCCATGAAATGATTTGATCAGGCTCTCCGTTACATTCTCCTCCATCATTACCCCATCCGCCTTGATCGATAAAATCATACACCTTTTGCCAGTTATTATTATTGTTGGGGTCAACCCACAACTCTAACTTGACCGCAGTTTCACCACTAATTATCACATTATACATTATCGCTTTAAAGCCTACGAATTTACCATCTGCGGACGCAGGAGAGTTCTTCCACGGCGCGAAGACATAGCTCACATGCCATTGCTCTTTTGCCCATCTCACCGTACCGTCGGTATACGTCAGATCTCCTTTGAGAGAACTGCCCTCACACCCTTCTGGAGATCCGCTCCCCGTGTGTCTACCACCCCTGGCATACCATGCCCAATTTTCACTGCTATCACCAGAATTGAATTTAACTTGTCCAGTCAACTCTACATTTTTCCAGTCATTTGGAGATTGCATGTATCCTCTGCTTGCTAAAACGCTATGATCGGTCTCTACCTGATCTGGATGATATCCTGATGAGGTGTATACACCGTATCTCACCTGGCCGCTGGTTACTCTCCAAGATCCGTCGCTATTCTTTGACATTGATGGTGGATTACTTCTTGGGTCGTTGCTCGGATCTTGCATATTCATAAACCATTTTTCACCGTTTGGTTTGCTAGCATAGATCTTTTTAATGCCAAACTGGTCATTCTGGCCCGCATCACCTCCTGGAGGTGGTGATGGTGGTTGACTTGGAGGTGGTGATGGTGGTTGACTTGGAGGTGGTGATGGTGGTTGACTTGGAGGTGGTGATGGTGGTTGACTTG
>DASQUV010000008.1:0-8819 GCA_035641095.1 Nitrososphaeraceae archaeon | reverse complement strand
TGTCAGGATATTCTAGAAGAAAGGATCCCATAGGGCTACTTTATTATTCTATAAATACGACCATCTGAGTAGGTTAAGACGTATACGAAGCCATCCGGCCCTGTCTCAATATCAGTGATCCTACCGTTAAATCCTTTAGCAAAGATTGCAGGAGATAGATCGTCTTGAATATCAGCAACCGAATCGGTCAGATCGATATGACCTGACGTAGAGGGATCAATTCTAATTCCGGTTCTGTTTTCATCTATTTTGAAAAAATACAGATCACCAGTGTTGATACCTCCTATGAAAATATTATTTGAGAATTTATCTCCAAGTTTAGATGAATTATAGAACTCTAGATCAGTAACCCCGATTGGTTTAATCCAACTAAATTTTGGATCAGAATAGTATGAATTATTTAGCATTACAAGCTCATCTCCGCTGAAGTTTTTGTTCCTAGATACTGGTCCCATAATCTTATACCAACCGCTATTAAATCCGGGTTTTACTAAGTTGGTTTCATCAAATTGATCCTCTCCATTTTCGGTATCCCAAAGATTTCCAGTGATAGGATCAAAGGATATGCCAAAGCTATTCCTGATCCCATAAGCGTAATAATAATCCAGATTGGAATTATCAATGATATCGCTTCGGCTCTGGTTCTTGAATGGATTACTTGATGTTGGATTTCCATTTAGGGGATTAATACGTATTATAACTGATGAATTATTTGGAGCAGCATCACTATCAGGTACGTGATTTTGTAGTATAGTAGAAGGACTAGTGAGATCACCAATTACTACATACAGCTGTTCGTCTGGACCAATCTTAACCTTGCCGCCATTATGATAGGGGCCAGGTACTCCTGGCAAATCTAGCAGAAGTACTGGATTAAAAAGGTCAGAACCGTTCCAATTGTATCTATAGACTCTATTCCTTGCACTATCTCCTTCTGTATTCCTGTTTGTTTCCTCTGTCAAATAAATAAAGGCGTAATCGTCAATTTCTGTTTGTCCAATATCCCTCTTAAGTATATCGATGCCAAGTAAGCCACGTTCTGCTTTAGGATCAACTCTAACACTTAATACAGGATTTTTTTCAAGTTTTCCATTGTTTATTATTCGAACCATTCCGGTATCCTTTTCCAGAACCAAAATAGTATTTTCATCAACAAATGTCATACTGGTGGGCTGGGTCAAGCCATCGGCAAAAAGTTCAATTTTCAAGTCGTTGTCGTCGCTTTGATAAATGTAAGGGGCTTGAGATATTTCATCATAAAATCTAATCAAAGAGGGCAGATAACTGAGGGCTAATATGGAACTTGTTATTATTATTATTAAGATAATGATAACAAAGATCCTTGCTGATCTATTATTTTTAAGAAGATTAAACAAAGTTTTATCTTCGGTTTAGATCGGTGTGTAATTTAAGAATTTACCCAGAAATTTCTTGCCTATTATCAGTTTCTAAATAAAAAGATTATTTCCATTTAGACCTCCTTAATGGATGGGATGCGAAAATGTTGTAGTATAAAGGTTATTTATGGACAGATTGAATAGGAGTTTGCATTTTCTTCTGTAATATGATATTCGTTACTTTAGTTTTGTTCTGTCAAAGATCAACATGTCGTATTCAAATCCTTTTGTAGACGAGGTATTAGAGAAGGGTGAAAATCTGTAAATCATTGATGCTTAACTAAACACTCCAAATTCTATATTCCCACTCTGAAGAGGCTTACGAATCAAATATAAGTAATGTACCGTTTCACTCCTGCTTCTTCCTCTGTAAAATTCTTGCCAAAACATGCACTAACTTTTCTTATAGACAGAACTGGGAATAATGCTGCCGGCGGACTCAATATCAGATTAGTAGAATTCTCCCTTAATTGCTTCTGAAGGGATATTCTGGCATATAGATCAGCAACCCATTTTTATTGGATCATAGGTATCGGTCCTTAATCAGGATCTAGATACAATAGTTCTAGAACAAAAATTCTTGTTACCTAAAATTGACCATGCAATGGTGAACTAGGTGGTCCGATCAGTGGCTCTTAGAGGAGTTGTCCCAAGAAAATGAATTCAAAATAGATTGTACATTTCGATATCAACAATGATCTTTATACATTATTGTTATTCTAAACCGTTTGCGATAGTGGACTCTAGCTTGGCTAAAGTTTTATCAAATTAAGGAGATGATTGAGGGTTTCTTGCGAAAAAAAGAGGTTGATATCATAAACCTAATGCAACTTCCAATGAAGGGGATTAAAGTCACTATTTATACAATTTGATCTGCCATTAATGTGTGTGTAAAGGAGATTTCTCTAATTTTTACCATATCCTTTCCGATTACTTCCCGTAATAAATCCAAATCGCTCCCAGATAGCTTTACTACTATGTCATAGACTCCTGTGACTCGATTCACCTCTTCGACGCATGGTAGTTTAGCTATTTGTTCCATGGCTTTGTCCTCAAAGCCGATTTCACATGTGACCAACACATATGCTACTGGCATAATCTCCACACTTTTTATATATACAATAACTAGTTAATTAGTTGACAGGTTTCCTATGCGTTTAAACCTTATATAGAAGTTATTTAGTCGCAAGGTTGGTTGTATGGTATTGGACTAGTAACAATAAGAAAAGTTGGGTTCGTGTACTGTGAAATTTATCAGTGTCAGTTTTGACTATGATTTATGGTTAAGTTGTGCGTTGGTCCAGCGTTAATTGGTTTCGTTGATTTCACGTTCGAAGAGTCTTCAGTTAAACGTTAGTCTAGACATTTCTTTATCCAAGAAAGATAGAATTGGCCAAGATGTAAATATGAGTTTATCACCGATATTTTCTATAATCGAACATATATCTGAAGTTTTGGTGGTGAGATGGTGTAAAATATATAGCTTGGTCACGGCCTGAAGTCCATTCCTTTCCGCTCAAGTTCTCCAATAATTCTACATGAACTGCTTCATTAGATTCCTTACATAGTGTGTTCTACTTGTCATCTATTGATGAAAGTAGCAGAATTCAGATACTTAGTCGTTGTAATCTATAAGGCGATGTCAGAACACGAGTTATGACGGGTAAATTAACAGTTTAATGGACTCTCTCCCTGTATTATTATTTCTGAAGGTTGTGTTAGCGTCCTCAGGACTTTAGGGGATCCGGAGGAAATTAATAACACTTCTAGTTTCAGAGGTTCCGTGATGACATTGGTAAAGATAATTTTCTCGTTAGTGCTTGTATGTGTAGTCATTGGCTACTTTGATTCGAATATGGCTCTAGCAAGCACTATCCGTGTTACACAGCAACAAGCTGAACTCATAGAATGGTGTACTAAGGAGATGGTGAGAGTAACTGATGCTAGTATGGTCCAAGCTTTGAATGTTTGTGCAGAGTATTATCTAGTGGCAGAATAACAAGATTACTTGTCATGTAACGTTTGTTATTTGAACTGACGTAATAACTATGAGGTCATAAGCAAACTACCTGAAAGACTGTTAAAGCAACTTACTACCCGGCGTGAGAAAAAAAGGTTAAGATTTCAAAATTGCGTCACATTCAGCTATTTGCAAAAAAATTCAATATACTACGGCTGTGATGTAAATTTGCGTATGCGACGACGTGGCTAACTCGCCCTCAGATAAAAAACAACCTAATTCATTATGTGTTATTACATACGGTTACTTTTCAAACTCGTTGTTATGCATTCTTTGACCATCACAATTACGAATGTAATTCAGGTTACGAAACTGCCTCGCACCTCAATCAATGTTAGCATACTCAGCTTTTTAGAATATGGGATTGGCGTAAAAATAGTGACACATACCTGAAGTGTTATGGGTATCATATTTATGCGAATCCTCAAATCACATAGAATCGATCATTTGTAATGACATGAATTTCCCATTCGATATTTACATAGTCCTTAATTAGTTGTAAATTAGATACTGCAGCGATCATTCCTTCGTAGTTCTTAAATAAGCATTAAGATATCATTTTATAAACTGGAATTGTTTGGTTTGAGAAGGCGGCTACGTAATAGAAATTCCCTAGATATGAGAACAAGTGAAAAATTTTCGATACAAGCACTTAACAGTGATGATATGAACGAAATTAGAAGAATTCAAGACGTACTAAATCCCAATGAGAGCGTGATCATTGTTGCTCGCCAATCAAGAATATTGCCTGGAGGTTCCCACGTTACTCCTAATACTATTTACGCAACTGAAAAGCGGTTGATTATTAGAGACCCATATATGTTAGGCATAAAAGAAAATTTAATAGATATCCCCTATGATGTTGTTACAAGCATCAAGCTTGAAAAAGGAATGTTCTCATCCACTATAAGATTTGAAGCTCCTGCCTTAGTTGGTTCCAAAAGGTTAGGTATGATACATGGTATGATACATGGTAACAATGATCATGAAGGAGTGATACAAGCGATCCCAAAAGCGAAGGCAGAGGATTTAATAGAAGTAATACGGTTTGGAATGTACCACAAAGAACTTGAAAGCCTTCACAACACTGACAAGGAGAATTCCCCCGTCTTAGCCCTCAAGTCCAATCAACTAGGCGGTTTTTCAATTGCAGATGAATTGACTAAACTTATGAAATTAAAAGAACAAGGGGTATTAAACGAAGAAGAGTTTGGCCACCTCAAAAAAGATCTACTAGACAAGAAAGGGGAGTGATCAAGGGGTATTGGAATTCCCGACATGAAATGGACTATACCCATTCAGTTGATAATAGTAATCCCATATTTGCGTTCCCTCTTGACCTGATCGTGATGGTGTATTCTTCATCGTCATCATTATCATTACCATACTTATCATTTCCACTGCCATCATAGACACTTAGACTAACTTTTCAGAATCGGCGATGATTTTTCCTCTCTTCATTCCTAGTACGATATTACCTGTGAGTACGCCGCCGCTGTACACTTTAGCATATTCTTTACCCAGTCCAAGAAACGATTCAAGAAATTTGGATTTAGAATGATATCCAGCTTCCATTACTTTCATATTCAACTTGCTGCTCACCTTAACTGTTATATGACGGGCTGCAGACCAATCTCCTTCCCATGAAATTACTTCAAAAATTCCAAAGTTTACAGTTGATAGGGTATATCCGATAAGCTTCGCCTTAAATTTCTTGTTTCTCGTTGCCGCATAATTATTCATCCAGTTTATAGCCTTTTCTGCCTTACCCTTCTCAATAGCAAAGCTATCAGATCGTGCCAATTTAGTATCGATACACCAGAACTATATACACTATACACCAGAACTATATACACTATTAGTCCCATTTATTGTGAACTTGTTTATGGGAGAATTATGGCAAACATTCGTACAAAAAGTGCCCCGCATATCATCACATACTAAGCTCTTTAATTGATTTTAGTTAGATGTATGAGGTCCTTGTAAAAATATATTAGGAGAGTTGGGAATCAGGTCCATGTGCGGTAATGACTTTGAGGTCCTTTATCAAATTGATGGTATCATCAATATACTTGAAAGTTGAGGACGTTTATTATTTCAAATAGATGGCCACAACTCTAAGAGACATGATGAGAAAAAGGCTAGAGACTATTGATGATTCGGCTTCCGTCCAAGACGCAGCAAAAAAAATGAAGGACAAGGATGTCAGCTCGTTGATAGTAGTCAACAGAGATGGTAAACCTCAAGGTTTGGTGACCGAACGGGATTTGGTCACCAAAGTATGTGTCAATGATGCTTTTACTAGTACAATCACAAATAAGCAGATAATGTCAGTGCCCCTTATCACGATTGATTCGACTTCTACCCCTGCCATAGCCGCTGATACAATGTTGAGGTACAATGTAAGACATTTGCTTGTTATTGATGATAAAAAATAACAATGATAAATCCGATCCAAAACACTTTGTTGGGATAATTACCCCTCTCGATTTCGCAAGATATGAAGAATTTCCAAATGACGAAGTGGGTAAGAATGAAATCGAAAGGATGCTAGAGTACTATATTTGAGATCTACACTCTAGTGTTTGCGCAGAGCTAATTAACCAGATATATCGTATTACCTCTAGAGCTCATGATATCTAATAGAGGAATTAGGAATATCAGAACGATATTGCTTTCAATAGACGGGTCAGTGACTTCAATGAGGGCCGCTCGCTTTGGGATCAGTCTTGCTATGAGATTTAAATCAGATCTAATTGGTTTGACGGTGATTGATCTAATGTCACTGCCATACGGATATTTCGTTAGTGAGACTGGAACTCGCTCACACGAGGACGATGTATTGGAAGAAAAAAGAATGGAAGCAAAAAAAAGTTGGAGGAGGTCGAAAGATCGATGTTAGATGCTTTGAAAGAGGCTGAAGATACAAAAATAAGATTTAGATCAGAAATTCTAGAAGACCCCTTCTCTAAGGTGGAAAAAGTAATTGTTGAATTTGCAGAAAAGGAAAATGTAGACCTTATAGTAATGGGGAGTAGAGGGAGATCAGGTTTTAGAAGAAGTCTTTTAGGAAGTGTTGCATTAGTTGTGTTATCGTATGCACGATGCGCTGTTTTGATTGTACGATGATCCTTTTTTAAGCTCCAATGATAAGATTCAGTAGTGCTTGGTGGTTTAATCCCTCTAAGAATACTATAAGACTATTGCAAATTCGATGCCAGGCAAGCAAACCGGATAGATCAGGAAGATTGGGTAGGAACTGGGATGAAAAGATCTCAGACTGACTTTAAGCAAAGGCTTACATTAGTTAATTGTCCTTATCGATGTGGTACCAGACGTAATGATTGATACTAGATGTAATGATTGTGAGTTATCATAATTCCTTGTAGATGATTACGAAAAAACATTAAAGCGTCTAGTTTAGCGTTAATTTCTGCTTTAATGCTTAGGTATGGATTACTAGCTCCGCCTTTGCAAATCTTTCGCCTATGGCAGTTATTTTCACTCGCACTTTGTCACCGACCTTTCCGCCTTTGACGAATATTACTAATCCTTGAATCTTGGCAATTCCATCTGCTGACCCACTCTTTCCTCGGTCAATGATCTCTACTTCATACTCATTCCCTATTTCGACAGGCTTCGAAAGCCTTCCATGGGTTCCGAGACTGCTAATACGATGTGTGTCGTTCTCGCGTACCTTCATTTGAAGGATCCAATTTGAGATTCATAGGCTCGCACAAAAATATATTGGCATGAAGGTAAAGTAGAGAAACAGGTTTTAGTTTCATATCTTAGGTTCAGAAGGACAACACAACCGTTCAAACTTCGTAAACTGTGATAGGTTTTCCTACAATATCATCATATTTTTCGAAGAATGCGTAATCTGATTTCTCATTCATAAATAACAGATGTAATCCTTCTCCCATAAGGGTTTCCACACTGACACCAATCTCTTCTTTCGTAGTAATAGACGAGTACGATAAAGAATCAGTTACAAGTATTAGGTTCGTGTTATCGTAACTGTCAATAACATCATACAGGATTGATTCTAAATGCCCAAAGAATCCGAGATCATAGTGTTGAATTTTTGGGTTAATAACGCATACGGTAGTGGTAATTTTACTAGTATCCCCCCCAAACACTCCCGATGCTTTTCGCTCACCTTCCATCGACTTGTCCTCTTGATTCTGCGTTCGAGTGTAATCTTTGTCTTGCTCTTGATATACAGGTTCCCTCAGGTGGTGTTGGGATGAATCTCTATATCCTACTACAGGGGAAATGAACGGATATCCGCCCTGATTGAAAGTCTGGTTAAATTCAATCCTTTGGTAACCACTCAATTTAATGAATTTCTCTGCTCCTAGTATTAACTGACCTTCAGTAAGCCAGAGGTCATTTCTTCCAAGGTTGTCGCTGGTTCTTCTCGAAGTTCTAGCATGATCCAACCTGAGAAAAAGAGACCTTACGCTCATCATCTTATTCGTTGACAACTGCATTTTATTGGTGCCTCCGTGTCAATAAAAGGCTATTGCTGGGTTTCTCACTTGAAAATATCATGCCTAGTTATCGATAATGTACTGCATATTCACAGAGCAAAAAAATATCACATAGAAGTACGTGAAAATGCCTCCTGATTTTATAATTTTTTCGATAGCAGAGATGACGGAGAATTGTTGAACATGATCTAGATATGGATTTAGGGAGATCATCGCTGTTGGAAGGCCAGTGATTGGTTTTCATTTTGATAATTTCTTGATGCGGCGTTTAGTGCAAAGGCCTTTTTTAAACAATGCTATTTAGCATTCATTTTTTTGCTTGTGTAATGTACAAGAACCAGTACAGGTGTGGACTCGACAAAGTGGGAGTTTGTCAATCAACTATTCCTTACACTTACCTCGAGAGCGTCTTTGACATTCTTTGTAAATTCTAGTGTGGTTTCAGTTGATTGACTCTTGTATCTCCCGGAAGTCCTAACATATTGAAGGTAGTCCTGCATCTCATTCGCGTAGAGCAGAACGTTGTCTGCAACTACCACCACCCTATCACTTAACAGATTATTCTCCTCTGCTAGCTTAAGATACTTCAAGTATTCAGATTTTATAGCATCCAAAAACATTAGATCAAACTTTTGTTTTTGAAGCAGTGGGATGCCCTTCAGCCCATCTTCATTAATGACCTCAATAATGTGGGACAGCCCAGCATCTTCAACATTCTTCATCGTGATACTAAAGAGATTTGTATCTTTCTCTATGGTAATTAGCTTTCCGTCGTCTGGTAACATATCAGCCATCAAAATTGCAGAATACCCATGTAGTGTTCCAATCTCGAGTATCGTCTTAGGTTTATATTTTGAAATAATGTCCCTCAAAATCTCCCCCTTTACTGGGCCTATAGATGGTAAA
>DASQUV010000007.1:0-3046 GCA_035641095.1 Nitrososphaeraceae archaeon | reverse complement strand
TCTAAAACAGCAGCAACAACCTCGGTAGTTGGGCGTGGCATTGGAGATCCATTGGTCCACATCGAAGTCATATTTTGTTGTGAATATACGGATTGTAACGGACCAAAAGAATTAAGAAAAAATGCAAAAATCACAAAAATCGCAATAGTTACTAAAATTGAGAACTTATTTCTTGGAAATTCCATCTTACCAACTTCTCGGGGCATCAAATATAAAGGATTTGGCGATCCTCTACGTTGAGATTAATGGATATACTTGAAAGCATTTAACCACCCTTTAGATGGCGGTCAGTCAAGTTCAAATGACACATTTGTCATATCCTAGCTTGTATAGGTTGTTACAGACTAAAGTAAATGTAGCATTATGCAATAGACTATTGAATTTAATCTCCGTTGCAGGAACAGAAGTTATGCTGCTAGGGTTTGATTCAGGATTCATATACGATCTTAATTCAGATTTGTCGGTTTGTTGATTGCCATCATACAGTCCAAAATAAACGCCAACATCGCCGTTGGAGAATTTCATTTCTACTTCCATAAAACTGACATCTTTATTAGGTAGATCTAGAATGATTGTAGAATTAAGTGGCACATCCCTGTAAAGTCTTGCGTGGCTTAATAATTCGTCAAAATTGCCAAAATCTTGCATTTCGCCAATCAATAGACTTTCAATTGTCAGATTTGTGTGCAAATTTCGATCTTTATAAATGGGCATGAATTGGATTTGCTGATACCAGCGATTTAGTTGAAAGGGAAATACTTCATCAGTAAGGTTTCTAGTATAGGTAATAGTTCCATCCGATAAAATTGAAGATAGGTAAAGTCTACCCGCAGGCAATGATTCTGGCAACACAGAGATATTGGTTGGCACTATTGAGTAATCAATCTCTATGTTCTCTACTCCACTTCCACTTTCATTTGTAGTTGCTTTTGCCGTAGAATAAAATTGGTTCATCACTAAAATGGCAGTCATCGCAAGCAATAATAGAATGAAAATGGATACTAGACTATCGTAATTTGTTTGGATTTTATTGAAGAATTGAATCATATTCTCACATCGGATCGGGAGCCAGATTTAAACCTAAATATTGTTTTTCTATTCTTATAACGATACTTTTTCTAAACTTATTTTCTATTTTTGGACCATGAGAATCGAGTAGAAGTATATATATATAATATTTTATAACATAACCGACAGTTGAGGGATCAAGGATCAGCAGAGATAATTCAAACTCATTGGAAAAATGAGTCGTCTCAGAGTGAAGAAGCTTCTCCAATTTTCCTGTCAATTGTTATACCTACATATAATGAAAGCGAAAATATCGTCGAACTTGTCAGAGAAATTATCGACAAAATTCCTAAAGATATTAAAGCAGAAATTTTGATAGTAGATGATAATTCTCCAGACGGAACAGGTTCCACAGTTAAGGATTTTGCATCTAAGAATAATTTGGTAGGGACTGATGACCACAGTCGAACGCTGACAATCAGAGTTATTCATAGACTGATACGCGATGGCCTGATGTGTGCCGTGCTTGACGGCATTAAAGCCTCGGTGGGTAAGAATATACTAGTGATGGATGCCGATTTTTCGCACCCACCTCAACTTATACCTCGCATAATAACTGAACTCAAACACGAATCTAATTGTGTTGTGATCGGATCAAGGTACGCAAAGGGAGGTACTACTATAGGTGTACCAATGAAGAGACTTTTGATCAGCTTTGGAGCGACTGGAATCGCAAGATATGGGTTGAAGGTGAAAGAAGTTCGTGATCCAATGTCTGGTTTTTTTGCATTACCGCGGCACATTCTAAAAGATATCGAATTTAGTACCCAAGGGTTCAAGATCTTGCTCGAAATATTAGTCAAGAAACAAGGTAATGTAATTGTAAAAGAGATTCCATACGCCTTTACTGACAGAAAATACGGGCATAGCAAACTAGACCTCAAAGTCTCCATTGACTATTTGAAGGCAGTTTGGAGTCTGTACAAGTACGGAAGAAGCTCACAAAAAAGAGCAGAGAACCCCGAAGTCAGAAGGTCTGTATTATTTTTATCTAAAGCGGCTAGATTCTTCACTGTCGGAGCAAGTGGGTTGATAATCAATTTCCTGGTCTCTTATTTACTTTCTAATGGGACCTTGGGTAATCTTTGGTATATTCAGGCGACTGCAATCGGAATAGCAGTTTCCATTACCACTAATTTTCTCTTGAACAAATTATGGACTTTTGAAGACAAGAATTTCTCTGCAGTTTATAGTTTAAGGCAATACTGTCTATTTTTGCTGTTTAGCTCTCTCGGCGTCTCTATTCAGCTTACCCTAGTCTACCTCTTAGTTGAATCTGGACTATCTTATAATCTATCTCTTATCTGCGCAGTAGCTGCGGCATCAATTAGTAACTTTATACTCAACAAGAAATGGACTTTCAGAGAGAAGGTGTGGGGATAATTCATTAAGCGTCTACGAGGAATTTAGTCTCGATCCTGCCTTCTTAACGTTTAGGTCGTCTCTTCAAAACCAAAAATCAAGAAAAATGTGTAGAAATAAATTAGCGGATCTCCAGTTTTGCGAGAATATCCTCGATAGTCTGTTCGTCTTCCAGTTCCGCATCAAGGAGATCTAAAGCTAAATGGTACGTGCCTTGGTCTTTATCCTTTACATTATTGGCAAGATCATTGTACAACTTGATAACACTCCTTTCGAATTCCAATGCTTTCTCTAAAGCACTGCGAAGTGTCAAATACCTTGAAGGTTGAAGTTTGCCTAATCCGCTGTCTTGTTCCCACGAGGCAGGATCGTCTTTTGCATTTGTCCCAAGTTGCATTAGTCGAAGGGAGATATTTTTTGCATGTCCTAGTTCCTCATTTGCTCGATCTTCAAAAAACTTTTGCTCCATCACACCTAGTCCTTCTATATTCTGAGAAATATACCAGAAATAATGGAATGCCGACAACTCTCCTGAATATGCAGTTTTCAGCATCTCTATTGTCCCTTCTACGCCGGAGCCAGCTATTTCTTTTCCCATTTTACCCATATTATTCAA
>DASQUV010000006.1:0-6784 GCA_035641095.1 Nitrososphaeraceae archaeon | reverse complement strand
ATCGCGAAAACGGGGCATCCCATTAATGAGCTCATCGCAAAAAGGTGGAGTGCAAGAGCATTTTCAACGAGGCCAGTGGAAAGGATCTAAATTACTTCCCCGTTTTAGAGGCTGCAAGATGGGCCCCGTCTTCCAGGAATGAGCAGCCGTGGAGGTACATACTATTCACAAGAGATAATCCAGTAGAATTAAGGCAAGCCCAATCCATTTTGCTTGAAGCTAATTTGTACGCTAAAATGGCACGGTACTTATATGTTCAATAGGCACGGTACTTATATGTTCAATAGCAAAAAACTATACGGATGACATGAAATATAACAGGCTTCATTTTCAAGATCTAGGGGCAGCAAATGAGAATATATTTCTCGAGGCATCTAATCAAGGTCTAATTATGCACGAAATTGGTGGTTTTGACGTTCAGCGGGCCATAGAAGTCTTTAAGATTCCAGAGGACCTTGATATTGGAATCATGATTGCAATAGGATATCAGGAAAATCATTCAGTTCTCCCTGAAAGTTTCCTAGAAAATGCAAATTCCCCACGAGATAGGAAGAAACTGTCAGAGATTCTGTTTGTTGAAGAAATTGGAAAAAGCCTAGAATAGTAGCAGTGTTTCGGCCGTTATAATGATGTAGTTTGTCAATATTGAAGTAAGCACCGGACTTCGTTGAATGATGGAAAGGAATGAATAAATTATGAATCTTGGTTTACTGCTGATCTTAATGCACGATGTTATCTATAAAAGATCGTTCTAAGTCAACGTAAGCTACGTGTTCCCAGAACAGAGAACAGGGGGCTATCCTAGCTATTAGGAGGCGACGATAGCGCAATGCCTCTAAATTTAGGAATCCCCATCATGATGTGTAAGACTATTATTATCGGCACTATCATGAGAATATAATGATCTTGGACAATCTGAGAAGACAACCACCATCCATGACAAAGGTTTCCATCGAGTGGTACCAAATTAGACCCACAAATTACTAAAATGCATCATAATTATTAATTCCAAATCAAAAAGGTCTAAAGTATGTTTGGGCAAGGTAGAATCATCGTCTTTGACAGCCAAAAGACGTACTGATAGTTTGCTGTAGTTGCACATTGTGTTTTTATTGGGCTGGGAGATGAACCGTAATTGAGAGAACCGTTATCCAACACCTGTGGGAGGCTGATGCTCTTTGTGTTCCAGTTTGATATGTTCTTCTTTTTCGTTTAATGTGCCGAATGTTAACCCGCAAATTTCACACGTGTACCTAGACGATGAAGTTGACGTTGACATTAGCCTAGCCAATCATTTAGGCAATCACTCTTATAAAAGGAATACTCTCAATTTCATTAACACATCCTTTTCTTCATCTATCACTAGGAAATTTTTCGTATCACGTTCTTGATTGGAAGGAAGATTAGTAGTATGAAATAGGAATAAATCAAACATGAGCGAGTCCTCCTCCCTTTGAGTAAAGAATCAATCGTACATTTTGACAATATTATTAATCTTCAGACTTCAATCACTACTTCCGGATTTATTATAGCAATTCTGAATTTCTAATCGTAACTTACCATCTATGCGCTTCACCTGTCAGTGTAGTTCTTAAAAGGATCCTACATTTCCCCTGGTATACCTTTCACGCATTTTTATCTTCTCGTATCGTTGAGATAAATATTCTTAATATCCGTCAGGAGATGGTTCAGGAAGTCGTTAGTTAGAAGTCCGCTCCTTGCGTCATATAGGAGAGGGACGCTAGATCGATTTTTTGGAGACACCTCACTGTTCATCTTCATCTACTTGTTCCCATTGGCTCATACAAAGAATTAAGTACACAACTAACCTAAGCAGAGAGACGGAAAACAATAATAAAAAGGCATTTGAGTCTGAAGATATGTATTCCTCCGATCCTGTTTCAGAACTTTCTCAATATCGCTACATTAAGCTCGAGACTTTGAGAGGTAATGGAGAACCAGTGGCTACCCCCGTTTGGTTTACGGTTAATGGAAAGAAGCTTAGTGTCGTGACAAGGATTCAGACCGGCAAAGTAAAGCGCGTCAAAAATAACCCGAATGTGCGGGTAGCTCCGTGCGGAATGCGAGGCCAAATTAAGGGTCGGTGGTACACTGGAAAGGCTTCTCTGGCAAATAAAGAGGAGCTAGACAATGCGTTGAGCATGAGAGCCAAGAAATATGGTTTTAGGGTTAGATTGGCAGGGATATTAACTAGAACTAAGGGACAACTGGTTGGGATCAGTATTACCCTTACCTGAAATACCCTCTCTAGGAACTTAATCTTAAAGAGTGTGACGATAGATATGCAAGCATGTTCTGGTTTAGAAGCGCGCACAAATCCGCATGGAACACCTAAATTACTTGATCCTTAAATGCACCCATAGGTTATTTCCTAATTTACTATTGCCCCTGTGGACTGGCCATTCCTATTCGGATAGCTGTGTTTGTAGGTGGTTTACCATAGTAGTCGTTGACAAGGTTAGTATCAATATTGTTTCTAATAGAAATGATAGGTACTATTTTACTGGCAAAGGTTTCTGAAGGACTGGTAGACTGTTTTGATTTAGAACGTCGTTGATGTCCAAGTCGGTAAGTCTCCTGTTGACTGGTCCGGGAAGAATTTCTACCGAATTCGATATTCTGTGCCGAGAGAGGCAGGCACCTAAATCTATTTGATGCATCATAATGGACACTAATAATATCCTAATGATGAGACGGTGCCTAGTAATGAGTGAAGTCGGCTACCGCATCTTATGAGTCGCTTTTTGGCCCCTTACAAAATCTTCAAGTTTCTTTAAAGTCTCGGAGTGTAGATGATGCTCTATTCCCTCTGCGTCTTCATTGGCGATATCATCCTGAACACCGATCATCTTAAAAAACTCAGCAAGTATTCCATGTCTCTTGCGTATGGCCTTTGCCACCTCTATACCTTTGTCTGTTAAGCTCATTCCTCTGTATTTTTCGTACCTAAGAAACCCTGTTTCATGCAGCTTTTTCATCATCCTTGTCACGCTTGGTGAGGAAACATTGAGGTTATCTGAAATGTCAACTGTTGTCGCATAGCCCTTCTGAAGTACGAGTTCATATATTACTTCGAGATAGTCTTCCATACGATCAGTTCGGTCTTCTCTCATCATCCGGTTAGCATCACGTATTGAAGTAAGCCTAGCATCTAGTCCGTCCTGATAAAGCGATTCCCGATTCTGTCTTGCTGATGAGGTTGATGAGGCATCTGATGTGTCATCTACTCCACCGCTGTCACTATGCATCATATAATGACCTCCTCCCATTATCACTAGTATTAATAATTAAGCACCCTTCATATAAGTAAGCCCGTAAAATACATTATGAGTAAACCCAAAATAAATCCTGCGACAACTGGTACAGAAATGTAGGAGAAGATTTTAGCTTTTGATGCTGAGAAACCCATGAAATGAATTAATATACTACTTGAATTTTGCCCCCCGCCCCAACTGATAAAAATATTGCTGCCGCTATAGGTGAATAAAGAAAGCCACCTATCCACAGGTTAATAGATCTCCCTACAGAAGCAGATGTAAAAACAGCCCGATCGAAGTATAACAATGGCATTCTAGAAATAACTTTTGACAAGAAGAAGGAGACAAAGCCAAAGGGAAAGCAAATCAAGATAGAATAAGAGATAGACCTGTCGTTAGCCAATTCTTTTTTGTTGGTTGAGTTCTCATAACCTCCATCCATTATTTGCATGGAGTATCCATTATTCCCAAGTTTTATCATTGCGTACCCATAATACCTCCCTCAGATTTTCAAACTAGGTATGTTCTTATTTACCCAATGTCAATTAAATAATCAAACTGGATATGTGTTTAAATGTTGTGCCTAGTATAATGGCTCTTAATGACAGATAAGTCTGGATTAAGTACATGCATTCATGTTTTCTGGAAATTACACTTAATCAGTGCATCAGCATGAAGTGTCCAACAACAAAAAAATTCATACCCTGAGATCGGTGAAATTTGTTCAACTTTCATAAAAAAAATGTTGTAGGAATCTGTTTTCGCAATATCTCCTAACTTCAGAATTTTCTAAGAGAACCGTTTCTTAAACCCAGTAACAAACGTATTACCAGCTACTGTACTGAGTTTTCCAAGATAGTTCACCTGTTTCTTAAGAGTCCTAGACACAGTGCCTGCATCACTTACGACTCTAGTCCCTTTTCTTGTCAATGCGTATTGTCCTTCTTCAGTTTGATATAACAAGTCTTCTTCCAACAGTTTGGCTAGCAATGGATAGACGATCTTAGGTGAAGGTTTCCATTTTCCTCCACTGTTAATAAGCAAAGTTTCAATTAACTCCTTTGCATTCATTGGCTTATTCTTGAGCATACTCAGAAGATACATTCGAGGGAAGCCTCTATTTAGCAATACGATGGCCTTATCTGTCCAACCGGAACGCATATGTTATTACTAACCCAAACGACATATAAAAAGTTGAGCCACATCTAACTCCTTCAATTCAAAAGCCCACATTATGCATGTCAATTCTCCTGTTTAATTATATTTCCTATACAAAGAGCTCATAACGATAAGTCGGACCTTTTAGATCTCACCCTCGATGGTTTGCCCTCTACAATTAGGCTAATCTGACTGAATTCACAAAGTCAATCATTAATTATCATTTCCCATCCACATGAAGTTTAACAACTTTTCTCAATTTGTCCGCGACAGTCGGCAGAATACGCGGATCGTCGATTGGTGGTAAAATATAATCGGATTGCAATTGCTCTGGTGTCACTAATTCCGCAATCCCAGCGGAGACAGCCACTAGCAGATCCTCGCTTAATGTTTTAACTCGAAGATCCAAAATGACTCTGAGCATCGACGGAAATACAGAGACGTTATTAATTTGGTTAGGGAAATCGGATCTTCCCGTCGCTATTACTTTTGCTCCATTAGCGAGGGCTTTTGAAGGATGAATTTCTGGCTCAGGATTGCTCAAGGCAAATATAACGGGATGCTTATTCATAGTGTTGACCATTTTTCCATCTAGAATATTTGGTCTCCCAGATACCCCAATAAAGACGTCTGCTCCGACAATTGCATCTTTCAGTGATCCCTTTATACGCTTTGGATTTGTGATAAGACTTATTTCTCGCTTATACTTGTTGTCCATTCCCTCTGGTCTGCCTTGATGGATTATTCCTCGACTATCAATTACTAATATTTGGTTAAATCCAGCCTGCTTTAGTATCTTGGAAATTCCGTAGCCGGCTGAACCTGCACCTGCTATTACCACTTTAACTTTGTTAATGTGCTGCTTTCTAACTACTTTTAAGGCGTTAAGCAGAGCTGCTAGGGCTACAATAGATGTTCCATGTTGATCATCGTGAAAAACTGGAATCGAAAGCTCTCTCTGCAACCTCTCCACTATCTCTAGAACCTTTGGCGATTCAATATCTTCTATATTTATAGCACCAAATACTGGCTCTGCAGCTTTCACAAAAGCAATAATTTCATCTTTATCAGTAGTATTGAGGCATAACGGATAGGCGTATATGTCACCTAATAGTTTAAACAGCGCTGACTTTCCCTCCATAACAGGGAGTGCTCCCTCAGGTCCAATGTTTCCTAGACCTAAGACTCGCGTCCCATCACATATTATTGCCACATTATTCCACTTTGAAGTATAATCATATGCGAGTTCCTTCTTGCTGCTTACGGCTTGCGCAACAGCAGCCACTCCCGGAGTATAAATCAATTCCAGAACCCCATAATTGTGAAACTTCCTTGACTCATTGTTAGTTTCATTTATTCCTTGAGCACTTTCACCTATAGTACCGGTTATGGAAGGTGCCCTTCCAAAATTTGCTGTTACTCTGCTCTGAATCCCTATCTTTCCCTTTAAAATACGATGCAGTGCAATTGCATCTTTCTCGACGGTCATACCAGTAGAGTTTCGTCGTACGTTCCATATTGCTTTTTTGATTTCTGACGCAGCTAAGTATCTGAGATATATTTCAGCCCCCTCTTCTGTACCGCATTCGAAATTCTAGTATGTTATTCATGTCAAATTCTCACAAAGGAGAATTGAGATACCAATTATTTTGGAAAATCTCTATCAAATGCCCTTGACAATCCCGGTGAGACATTAGAGAGAGAACCCTCAGTTATCACAATCACGAATAATGCTCTTTCGATAAATAGCTCAGTATTTAATTAAAATTTCACGTAGAGGAGCATTCATAATAATAAGTCACAAAGAGCTTTACGTAAGTATCATTACATTATCAAAATTATATTGAGCGATTGCACTCGTTTCGGGAATTGGCAAATGGGGCTATCCTATTGAGAGTAACAGTTCAGGTAGTCTCGCTGATGATTCAGTCATGCGAAAAATAATTTGGGATTGAGGAAAGATAAGAAATTAATAGTCTATCTTAGACGCGCTATTTTTAGAAGACAGATTTAATCCTAAATTATTTGGTCCTATCTAATTACATAGAGGTCGTAGTACTAGAATGACAGATTACAATCGATTTAAGGCAATAGGATATACTATTCTATGACCACAAACTCAGGCGAATATCAATCGATAAGACTATTTCCTTTCATACCTCTGCCTATAACATGTGAGTAGAGGACCCATTATTTCCTCTTACGACGATAAGCCGATATTAATGAAGATTAGCCTGGCTATTGATTCTCAACGGCTCCATCCCATCATCCATCCTGACATTAGGTTGATTTTTCGATAGAACCGAATTTCAGTACTTATTGGTATTTCTGTGACGAAGACGACAATA
>DASQUV010000005.1:0-2822 GCA_035641095.1 Nitrososphaeraceae archaeon | reverse complement strand
AGAGTATCATTATATAGGCTTAAGCCATTTAGTGGATCCATCGAACTGACAATTCAGGCATACCCCCCAGTCAAAGACAAGAAATCGGAAGTTCTTTACGGTGTGGAAAAAGCCGTAGGAAGAGGAATCTATTTCATGGATAATGTGAAGGAAAAAATGGATATCTTTTTTGACAAAAATGCACCATCAATAGTATTAGATGTTAAAGAGTATAGAAATGGTTACAAGAACATTAGAAAAAGGGGAGGAAGGATACGTGCCTTCACTGAAATAACGAAAGATAATCTTCCATATTGTAAAGAGCTGATGAATGTCGTTGACGAGCTGAGGCATCTAGAAGGGGTGAGAGGAGGGATCGCAGTTAGTGAAGCAGAATATATGGCGACCACTGTCTTGAAGGAAAGCGCTCCACTAACTGAGGTGGTTTATAGCAACATAAGAGAAGTTGTTGAACAGGGGCAGTACATATTTGATACCCTTTGGAATACTGCTACGCCTGCAGAACAAAAAATTAAAGAACTAGAACAAGGCGTCGAGCACCCGGTGATTCAAGTTATAACTGACACTCGAACTTCGATATCACTTGCCTTTGATCTTATAGAGTCGGCAAAACATGAAATTTTAGTAATGTTTGCTTCAGCAAAGACATTTTTACTGGCAGTAGACGCTTTCGCATTGAATCATTACCAAAAGGCACTGCAGAGGGGAATCAATCTAACTATTTTGGTTCCTCTGTACGACGATTCAAAAAAAGATTTCAATGGGGCCAGTCGTGACGGTTATGTACATGGTGTTGATAAAGATGATGATGGTCATGATGACGCTGAGGACAAGTACAGGAATAGATTTGTGGATGTAAATAAACAGGTAAATAAGATCAGGAAAAAGATTCCAAACGCTAATTTGATTGTAACAGATATATCAAATAATACGAAGATTACAATAATGGTAGTAGATAATTCAAAATCTATGGTATGGGAGCTCAAAGATGACTCGCTAAAGGATCCATACCAAGCGGGTGGGATTGCGACATATTCGAATATTCGTTCTGTAGCTATATCTTATGCGTCTATAATCCATATCATTCGCAAGCAATCAGACTTGTATGAGCAATTAAAAGATTCGAAGGAAAGATTAGAAATGCTCAACAAACAATTAGAATCACATAATATAATCCAGCAAGAATTCATCAATATAGCAGCTCATGAATTACGGACACCTATACAACCCATATTGGGACTATCTGAAATTGCGTTGGCTAGATATGAAAAAATGTTTGATAGAAATGATCCTGGGTTGAAGGAAATACTAGCGGTTATTACTAGGAACGCAAAAAGACTTCATAGGTTAACAGACGATATCCTCGATGTAACAAGGATTGATAGTAAGGCTTTGAAGTTAAATAGAGAATCGGTGGATATTGATGAGGTTATTGATGACGTCATCAATGATTTTAGAAACAAAGTAGATCATACAAACGATAAGCATGTTAAGTTTGTTAAGGCGATCAAAAGTCGCTCAAATAAATCAAAATATAATGCCAGATCCGGATCCCATAAGGTAACTAAATTGATTTGTGATAAGAATAGGGTGATACAAATAATATCGAACCTTATTAGCAACGCGATAAAATTCTCATTCAAGAACGGAACCATTACCATATCAAAGGAGGTGAGTAGGGACAATCGATTCATCGTAATAAGTGTAATTGACAGAGGAAGTGGAATAGACCCAGATCTATTCCCGCGATTATTTTCAAAATTCTCAACAAGATCAAATCACGGCACCGGTCTTGGTCTATATATTTGTAAGAATCTTGTAGAAGTTCAAGGTGGCAGAATTTGGGCTCAGGGAAACACGGACGGCCCTGGAGCAACATTCTCATTTAGTCTACCCATAGCTAACTAGCTTCAATTAGACCTCCAAAAAGAGGCCTCATTAATCAGATATTTGTAAGAGACAGTAGGAAAAGAAAAATGGATATTTTGCAAAATATTTCCTGTCTCAATTTAAATTAACGCTTGCACGTATTAATAGGTTAGATGAGTAGATGCTTGGATGGAATTAGCACACCGGGGATTTAATGTCGTATTTGCCGTTCTTTCTGTACTGACTCTAGTCTATATCGTGTTTCCCCTTACTACTATTCTGGCTTTTTTGGATCCGTTGAATGCTCTCGAATCTTTAGCTCGACCACAGGTTTGGGACGCTTTCGCCCTAAGCTTGTTCACGGCAACAGTTTCCACATCAATTCTTTGTGTAATTGGGATACCATTTGCTTATTTCTTGGCGAGATATTCCAACCTTCGATGGAAATCCATCATCAGAGTGATTGTCATAATTCCATTAGTTCTTCCTCCGCTGGCGAGTGGAGCTCTTCTATTAGGTATGTTTGGTCCAACATCAATAGTTGCACAGGCTCTCCCAGGAGTGGAATTTACTCAATCTGTGTTTGGAATTATAATAGCTCAGACATATGTTGCATCTCCATTTATAATTCTTGCAAGTCAAGCGGCATTTGAATCAGTTGATAGGTCATATGAGAATGTTGCTAGAGTACTAGGTAAGAACAATTTACAAACCTTCTTCAGAGTTTCGCTTCCACTAGCCAAGACGGGAATAATTATAGGGATAATCATGTCGTGGGTAAGGGCGGTCGGAGAGCTAGGTGCGACCATGATGATGACATACAATCCTCACACAATCTCTATTCAAATTTTTGAAGATAATGCTATTGGTGGTCTATCCCAGACTGTTCCAGGGATTATCTTGGTGGTCACTTTACCCGTATTGGTAATAGTTGTATTTTACATATCAAAGAG
>DASQUV010000004.1:0-23225 GCA_035641095.1 Nitrososphaeraceae archaeon | reverse complement strand
TAGGACGAAAGTCCTATCTATCTAATCAGTCTGTCTTCTTTAATTCGTCTATGATATTATCCATACGAGTCCAAAGGTCCTCAATATTCGCAACTTTGCTTATATAACTAAATTCTTCTTTGGTCATTCGTTTCTGAACCGACTTTAACATCTCGATTTTTTGTTTATCATCATCCAATAATAATGCCTCAATAGTTTTATCCAGAAAGATTCTATGCTCAAACATTAAATCACCTATCCTATCAAGTATCCCGAGTATGATTCCAGAGTCAGTGTCGGTAGAGCCTCTCTTTCTCAGTCTATTAAAAAACTCTTTCCTGGCGGTTGCATTGAGCAGTATTTCTCTCAAGAGGTTTTCGTCCACCATGGTATTGACTTTATTTTAAATTGGATAATTATATAAGACTGTGCGTTCCACTGGAAGTTTACCCTGTGATTGATAACGTTTGCCTGAGCGTGAAGGTGTGAAAATATCACTAGTGATTCCGTGGCATTGCGTTAGGTATATGAGGATATGGATGAATTTTCAAACAAATCCCACCGAACCCGCCACGATATCGGTTTTTAAATAAATATACACATCACATAATCTATGCATAGGAGTCTTCCTGAGCAAACTTCGCGGTGATGATAAAGAACGCTAACACTAATCAGATAACTTATTTGGTACTTTGAATATCCCTGATCTATTGGAATTAATCGAAGGTATTCCTAAGAAGCAGATCAACGATAATAGCAATCAACATACCGAAGCCAATTAACATACAAAGTATTGAGCATTTTCGAAATCTTTTCTCAGATTCGTCGTCTTCATCGTGCTTATAATCATAATACCCAATGATTAAACATGCGCCAGCAAACGGGATTAATGTTAGTACCGTAAAGTACACCTGAGAAGACTATCCACGTTGCTCTAAATAAGACTGCATGCTTGCGTTTTGTGATCCCATATCGGTCAAGTTAGGGTTCGATAGCCTTTTAATCACCTCAGATGGAATATTTCAGATGAATATAGAGCTTGAAAATGACATAAAAAATAGAATCCCTACAATCATACATAGTCGCATATCCTGAACCCCCATTCTTCTCCAATGATAATCTTTACTACGTCAATATTTGATGATAATTTATTCGAAATCCAATTAGATTATTAGACAATCTCCTCCAAGTCGTCTAATACTACTTTTCCTGGAGCATCAGATAGTTTGAACGCCTTCTCCAGAGTACTAGAGTACCCTTCCTCCTTCAATCTTTCACGGATAGGATAAGGGTACCGACAAGCATTGTCTCCGTACAATTTTTCCAACTTGCTTAAAAGATCAGTCAATACAATATCTATTATGAATTCGTTCACACTTCGATGGTTATTCTTTTTTGCCATATCTCGTATCCATGACATTTGATATTTCTTGAACCGTAGGCCATTGACAACTACCAGTTCTGGTCTTTTCTTAACACTGGCTTCCCCCACTTCTTTCCTCGTGCATATGTTCTCATGGTTAGCTAAAAAGTTTCCTATCCCCTTTTATGAAAAATTCGAAAATCACATTTGTTTTGCTTCAATGGTTCCGCAGCTTGTTTCCTTGTTGCCTATTATTCATTCTTGTAAGTTGACTTCATTGAGGTGAATTCCTTTGATCAACTGTTGCGACACCTTTTGAAAGTTTGATGACAGTGATGGTGTGAAACGCATCCGATGATAATTCAAGATCTTGCATTTTGTCTCAGTTAAGGGATATCTAATGACAATAAAATCGTCCATGATGGTCTGAATATGACCTAAAGGTTTCAATCGAAATTCAGACAATTGCGCTGCAATCCACATTATTCCATATCCTGAAGTGTTGGCAATAGCCGCCGGCAGCTGATTTCCTTCTAGCGGAAGAGTTAGATCGGGCCGGTAGGTTTTACAAACTTGCAACTATAGTAATACTGCATCCCAATAGACTGATATTGTAATAAGCAAATTATACAGGAGAATTTTCCTGCTAATAATAAAGTAATATTATTGATTACTGCTCATATAGTTCAACTTCTAAACTAATTTCATCATTGACCGCTTTTCAAACCAGAACACATGGCGAAGAAATCCTCGATCAGGAACAATTGAATCGACTTTATGGGCCAAAGCAGTCGCAAGACGGGTGTTATCATCAATGCACTAGGTGTGCAGTAATATTTAGTTGTCATTACGCCTACGCTAGAAACAATATAGGCTCAATGAAACTATGTGGATATCCATTTTACAACGGAAAATGCAGGACGTGCAAGCTGTAGCTTTCACGACATAATAAAATGGCAACCAATGGCAACAAAATAATGATCAGATAGTGCGGCATCGAACGCTTTTGTAATTCGAATAGTAATGTCGTTTCAATATATTGGCTAGGTTGCTTGTCTCGCCTACGTCATTAAATTCATTGGTTTTGTTAACTCTTACGCCTAAAGAACCAAGCTCGTTTAACCACCAGCCATTCTTTTCGTGAAATTCTTGTATCGTTGCCACTATCTAATTTCACCATAGACACTAGGTGGTCCCATTTTATAAACATGAGAGTATTAACTAAATTGACACCGATATGAATTCCTGAACTTTTTTAATGACGAAAGGCGACATACAACTACATTAAACGAGCAACAAACTAGCATGATTGCTTTAGTACTCCAACTGACTAGTAATCATAGGAAATCCTATCCCTAGCTATTACATCTAAACGATCAAATAAACGCTATCAGTCCCCGTGTTAGTTTTCATTCTCCATAATGTTCAATTAGCCGGTAGCTTACTTGATTGTTAGCTTCATCTTGAAAAGGAATTATGCCCACTCTAACATATGCAAAATCAAACCCTGTATGTTCCGAAAAGGCAACCAGCGAGAAACAAAGCAATATAGGCTATCATTGGAAGGCGTAGAGAACTTCTCTAGACTATTCCGATGAATCATCTGATTAATTAATTGATTACCGCTTCAGAGCTAATATACTATGGTCAATAGACGTTCTCCTTGTCAGAAAAATAAAGACATTTAAATGCCCCCCATGCATAGTATTATGTAAATAGGGCGTCATGCATTGCCACAGCAAGTTGCCAGTTTAAACATGGTGATTGGAATTGAGTGGATAATTATTATCGTTGTAATTGTCTTGCTATTTTTCGGGATCAAGAAAATACCTCAACTCGCTGGTTCATTTGGGAAAGCTTCTGCAGAATTCCAAAAATCCAAAATGGAAGCAAATAGAGAATTAGAACGATTGAAAGATCAAGAAGACGGCTCTAATGTCGATAGGGAAAAACTTGAGTCTATAGCTGACACTCTTGGAATTGATTATAGTAACGAAAATGATGAAGAACTCAGAAACGCAATCAACAAGGAAGTACAAAATGAAAGGAAATAATGAGTCATTTTTTAGAAATAGAACCACTCAAGGTGATACTAAATCATTAGTTGGTTACTGAAACGGTTTGGATAATGTTTTAACTTAGTTGGTCGAGTAAGAAATAACGAAAATAATTTTGAAAATGGCAATTCAGATTGTTGCCAGATAGTATTTCATTTAAGGAACACTTGGCATCCGACTTAAACCTCATTTTGCTAGCTCCATCAACAATATCTCAGGAGATCAACTTCATCATTTATCTCTGAAATCTCAAGTCGCCGGTAGATGCGGTCCGTAGAGATTGGAATGATAAAGGAAGCTTTTCGAGTAAGCATTATGCGACCACAGAAGATAAGGCATTGATGAAGACCGGCACGATTAATCCCATGGTACTCTATCAAAATAAGATATTATCGGCAAAAGCAGGACTGTATGTTATCGATGGAACAGTCAGTTAGATTTACCTAGATATAGAAATCGTTAAAGCTTTAGCTACACGTTGATAAAAATGAAATGTCAAACTACAATTCAGTTGTCTTTACAATGTTAATCATTTACTATAAATATTAAACGGTAATTATTTTTTTGACATGTGAAGATGTTAAAGAAGTCTGCGGATTAATATAACTACGATCGATTTTGAACAAAACAAGGTGATCGCTTAATTAATAGTACGTTTCTAAAGTTAGTATCATGAAAATATATATAAGTACCTAATGTTATACCGAAATTAGATGCCGACATCTACAAAAAAGAAAGCTGCAGCTAGCTCGAAAAGAAAGAGCACAACTGCAAAGGGAACAAAGGCAGCAAAGAAAGGTAAGAAATCTAAAAGCAAGTAACGTAAGCCAGACAAACCCTTATTTGCTCCAAGCAAGGAGTATACTATTCGTCAGAATATGATACTCTTATACAATATTTTTTTGTAGTTTAGATCTTGTCTATTCCAGTAACGCAAGGTGTCATTAGATTATACTCTAATCGTTGATTGACCCATGTTACCTGGTAACTAAGTCCTAACTTATTTTTATTTCTCCAGTTAGAATATGATTGGTTTCAGTGGGAAGAAACTCTTAGCTTAGTTGACAGTGACCCATTTTCAAATGACTAAACCAAAAAATAGCTTGCCATGTGACCTAATGAGTTTTTCCACAATCAATCTATTGATGCTTGGATAAAGCGACTAACAGTCGATAATTATGTTTTTGTAATTGGACAATACAAATTAAATGAACTAGCATTTCCTGAAAATGTTTTGAACACTGGATTAGCTCTGTAAATCAACACCGACGGAAATTCTTTATCGAATTCGGGTCAGATGCAACTCTTTTTGAATCCGTGGTAGTTCGTTTTTAATTAACATGGTCTAGAATCTGGCAAAATTTTTTCCCATAAAATCAGCCGCAAGATAGAATGAATGAGGAGTCATGTTTTGATCATTTCAACTAGAGAACGCAAAGTACTGCCATTTAGTAACAGACGCCGTGGGCAATTGCAATTTGTAGTGTCAACATACCAAATAATATTCTCCCTCTAGCGCAGGCCAATATTTTTCGGGGGAGCAATAGCATCAGAAAATCATAGCCGGCTATGAAATCTCAAATCTTTTTTGGAGAATTAGATTTAA
Organism: Nitrososphaeraceae archaeon; assembly: GCA_035641095.1. Lineage (GTDB taxonomy): Archaea > Thermoproteota > Nitrososphaeria > Nitrososphaerales > Nitrososphaeraceae > TH5896. Next base: position 18,220 of record DASQUV010000004.1, on the reverse strand, counting down.
AGTAATCCTAAAATCTGGGTCCCAATTCAGATTGTACTGTCATTGGCTAACGAGCAAGAATTAATTAATGGATTTGCGACTTCAGAAGGAACTCAGCAATATGTCAAGTATGCTGTCAAAGAAAAAAGCAGACCTGAGAGCCATTTTCGCGTTTTCGATAATCTGCATCTATCAAGTCTCGGTATGGGAACCTATTTGGGGGAAATCACAGACTACGAAGATGAGGCTATGGAACATGCCATATACGAATCCATCAAATCCGGAGCAATGAATGTTATCGATACTGCTATCAACTATAGAGCTATGAAATCGGAGAAATCTATTGGCAGAGCACTATCCCGTCTTATCAGGGATCGTATTATTTCACGAGATCAAGTTTTTGTCTCTACGAAGAATGGCTACATAACAAATGACGGAGACTTTCCGTCTATAGAAATGATGGAATACATGCAAAAGATGTACATTACTCCAGGACTCATTAGCCCAAGCGATATAAGCAGCGGCTACAATGTGCTCAATCCTACGTACATTGAAAGATGCATTGATAAATCACTATCCAATATGAAGTTGAACACAATCGACCTCGTCTATGTACACAACTCTTTTGAAAGTTGGTATCAGGATGTTACGCGGGAGGAATATATGGAAAAGCTTAGGAAGGTTTTTCAAGTCTATGAGAAATATAGGGCGAGAAATAAGCTACGTTACTATGGGATGGCTACCTGGACTTGCTTTAGAGTACCCAATGATAGCAATGAATATTTGTCATTGGAAGAAGTTGTAAAGCTGGCTGAAGATGTGAATGAAGGCGGTTTAGATAAATCTGGCTTTAGGTTTATACAGCTTCCTTACAACCTGGCATATAGCGAACCATTACTATTGAAAAACCAGACCGTAGGGAACCAAGAGAACCTTACAATTTTAGAAGCTGCATCAAAGCTTAAGATTGGAGTTTTTACTAGCATTCCTCTTTTTCAAGGAAGGCTCCTTCGCGCCAATATTCCTAGTTACAAAGAAGATTTGACCGATCCTGTTGCAAAAATAGTACAGGTGATACGTTCGACTCCTTCTGTCATAGCTCCACTAATAGGTCAAAAAAGGCCAGAACACGTAGAACAAAATCTCCGGCTAGCAAGTGTTCCACCGTTGCAGCTAGAAGAGTATAAGAGAGCGATCAATATTCTTCTAGGCAAGACTTAATTACATATCCGTTAAATCCGACATCTAATGGAAATAATGGTGGAGTTCGCACTTCAGCCTTGACGCTTTGAAATCTTCGGAGTGACGTGATGAGTCTACATAAATTAGTATTGCCCCCCCACTACCCTCATCGGTTGTTTGACCGATGCGTCGAGATAATATCTGAGCATGTTCTACTTTGATGCCTGCTTGAAATGAGAATTGCATATTCTAACTTCTGTAATTGAGAGGAGCAGTTGAAGAGTTCCAAGAGTTTGGTTGCCAATGCAACTAAAGCCATGAATGAAAATCCATTCTCTTCGCGAGGATGATTTATTCTTAATGTTAATGTCGACCTGTTGAATGCTATAGTGCTTGTATTTATCACGCTACTTCATTAAGTCCACAAAATGTCCTTACACCAAACTTCTTCTGGATTATCCTTGATTCTTCCAGCGACTGTTGGAATCGTCCCAGCATCTCCTGCAGAGTTGTCCATCGATCTTCCACTTAGGCTTGGGATTGTACCGAAAGAATGGCATTTTGTTACCACAGACCGCACAGTAGTTGATCCTTTTTTCGTAATCTTTGCTTTTCTGGGAATAACAGCGTTTACAGAGGATTATATTAGTATCCATATTCCACTGCCATTTTGGCTTAAGCGGTTCTGAACCAGGACCAATGTCCACGTTGCACAATCCACATTGTGAAGAAGCCTCTTCTTTTTCATTTTCGATTATGTCCTTTCGGTTCTTACTTCTACTGACTTCGGTGCCTCCTGCATATTCCATTGATTTCATAACATGACAATCTCCGCAAAGCATACCTCGGACATCCCATCCGTTTTGTGGTTTGTACTTGAATTTTATTAACTCTTTATTGCAAACTGCGCAGTGCTCCTTAACTTTGTTACGCGTCAGTAAAGGAAACCACATCAGTTATTGTCTAGAACCTTTCCGGTATCTAACTCTTGTCACGAGACCTTTATAGGGTATTTAAATAATTGGACAAAAATATTTCTCCCCTTCTTAAAATCATACAAGTAAATGGATAATTTTTCAATTGAAGTATAGGAAAACTATCTAGAGCAAGAATTGACAGATGTAATAATTTATTGCAGGATAAACATTCTTTGGTTTCTGTTTCTCATCAGCCTCTAGTCTAGCCAGATACTCTTACGAGCAGATAATAATAATTTTGATGGCGTGCGATCGAAATTGACCTAATGCCGCAAATGGCAGACTAATACTTCGCGAGCATCTGGTCACTAGAAGGAAACAGATTGAGCATACTATTACAACTAAATTACGCAATTTATTAAAAATTGGCTAATGCTTGTGCTCATGAGATGCACCTCTTCCAGTAAGCGTTCCCGTAAAGTCCCCCGTAACTTCCAAAACATTCTCATCATTACTTATCTCCTTGAGTTTCTCTAAGCTCAATCTTTGATTAGTTACGTAATGAGTGCCTTTATCATAGATGGATGGAACCATTCCAGTGCTTTCATATATCTTATCCTTCATTTGATCGGAATCCGTTCCGACTTTTGTAAAGATTTCAACCATGTAGAATGGGGTGTGTTCAGATTTTTCTTGTTCACGAACCAACAAATCATGGATAAGAAGTGGGTCTACTTTAGGCAAATATGTTTCATATAACGTTTGTAACCCGCGAAACACGGATCTGATCTCTCTCAAGTCATATGATGACAAATTCTCAATATGAATATAGGATAACTTATTCTTATAATTTCTCCATCTCTTCCACGGGAACCGAAAAAGAGGAGTAGAAATTCCTGGTCACGCAGTTAACCAAGAAATAATCTAATATATGTTACTCGACGCCAGATTTCATGACCCAATGTTTTCATCACTTGCCCCTTTGGCCCATTGGCACATACTAAAGAGGGTATGCCGATTCACAATTCTATTATGATCTTCCTCTCTGTGATCTTCTAGCCTGTCTCATTAACAAACCAATTGAAAACACAATTATTCCTATTACAGCGACTGAAGTGCCATACGGAGCCCAGTCCGCATTATTGTACATGAATGAAGAAGAAGGACCTAAGAGACCGCTGCTTTGAGCAACGAAGACGAGGCCTAATCCAATCATGATACCCCCTATCAGCATTATCAGGATAGGTAAATTCTGAGGATATGGAAACAAAGCCGTAACGAGACTATCCGGTGTCCAATTTATTTCTTTGAATCCTCTATCGGCTAAATCTATATAGCCTAAATATTGAGGATAATTACAAGACCGGCAGAGTTCTAGAACGGCCCTAGCAGTCTAATATTGTTATGGAGCGAAAATATTTTGTTTCCAGTGAGGTGTGCTTTCAAAGGGGAATGAATAAAAGGTAACGGCTCATAATTCAAACTATGTCGTCCCTTGAACCCAGTGGTATGGTCATCGTTGCCGAGATCAGTCTGGTCCCTCTAGCAAAAGGCAAAGTAAGTATGAGCGATGAGATAGCCGTTGCATTTAGGGCCATTAGGGAAACAAGAGGCTTGAAGGTTACGCTTACTGGAATGGGGACACTAGTGGAGTCGCCAGATTTGAAGACTATTTTAAACGCTGTCGAGGCTGCGCACGAAGCAGTGAAGAAAGTCGGGGTATCTCGAATCGTTTCTACAATTCGCATAGATCAAAGACTAGACAAAAAGCACACGTTGGAAGATAGAGTTCAGGTTGTGAAAAGAAAACTAGATGAGAATAAACCTACATCCAGCAATAGCTCTTAAAGGGGCACAAGAAACTTTCCGTCGGGTAACAGACTTTTAGTGGGAATTTACCTTTTAGCAATTGAAAGCTTAATTCACACTATCGAGCCGTACATCAGGTTCTAGTAATCTGTAGATTTGATAGGAGTTCATTCATTTGTTATGATGCTTTCTATATTTTCAACAAATAACTGGGTGGAATAGCTATCGCTAACCCCTTCTCTTTTAGCGTAGTACTTTGCTCTTAACATAAAGAGTTGGTATTCCCTCTCGAGTTTCTGTCTCACGCGTGTAAAGTGGACTCTATTTCCGTGAATCTTTGAAACTTGAAGGTAGGCGAAAGATGTCAATATAAGTATAGCTGCGACGGCAGAGGCAAGAATTACAAGCGGGTTGTTGATATTCTGGTTGGCCAAACCCAGAGCAAGAGAGTTGAGAATTGCTACAAACAAAGCAGATGATATTACCACAATTTTCCAGATGTTGAATTTCATCGAATTTGATCTGGCTTCGTTTTGGTACCAATGTAAAGCTGGTATGAACCGCCTTTCTATGTACTCTGAAAGCGTTGGTGACAGCGGAATATTACCATTATTCATTGCTGAGTTTTCATAATACTGAAAAGTTTCAGTACCGCTAGTCTGAGAACCTTGCGACAATTTTTCCTGAGCTTGATTGCTCCTATCTTGCCGCCTTCTCCAATCGACTGCCATCACTAAAGGTATTTTCAAGTAGTCCGCGACAAAATTCAATCCCATGTCTTTACTATTTCTTCCCTTTTCTTTAGTTTTAACATCTGTTTGTTAACTATAATCCTCAAAGTGCACAACAATAATTATTCTGAATAACGGGTTTACTCAACCTTTGACTCAAATCCTGCCCTAAATGCAACCGCAATTCATAGAGCTATGAAATGATTTTTCTATCTGGTGAGCCTGCTTTGGAGGCTTCGCTCGACAAGATGAGCTGCAGTCTATACAGTACTACGTTGTAACCCTCTCCCATTTATTAGAAGGATTCCAGGTGTGTAAAGAAGTGGTAACTGAATTTTCTTTAATCGACCTGACGCTATTCATGTTTACAAAGAATAACCAACCTTCTCCAAAGGATCCGCATCCGCACAGAATTATTTGACAAAAGATCCGATCTTTTTGATCTTAAAAGGGTATATAGGAAAGAGGATATTGTTCAAATACACAATATTCCATGGCTGAACATGAGGACGGGACCTGGGCGTCACAACCCTTGCGAGACGAAAACAGTTATCTAAATAAGGAAGCCATAAACTCCAATGCGTCTGAGCTGAATGTAAGGTGGGAGAAGATATCTGAGCTCGGAATTCTTGCGAAGACAGGTGATGGTATGTCGTGCGGAAATGTTATCTGTACCTATAAGGATAACATAGTAGTCATAGATTTCGGCAACTTTAGATTGCTAAACGAATACATTATTCCAATTTCGAGGATAAAAGGGTATGATGGAAAGTATATCTACCTCAGCGTACCAAATGAAACAAATCTGCAGCCCTACGTGTATTAGGGGGACAGTTTTCTCTAGAATGGATTATTTTTAACTGATGAAGGTACTAAATGTAGGCGTTAGGCCAGAATCTGTCTGACTAGTTAACCAAGTTCGTCGATTGATTTGAGATTTTTTGAAGAGAGGTCGCCATTTTAAAATATTGACTCAATTTCTGCATATCCATGGTACTCATTCAAGAGAGGAATTACCGGTATAGCTCCCCCAGGCCTGGAACCGTTATGAGTTTTAACCTGAAATATGTCTTATGGTATTTATAGAAGATCACAAACCAGAGCACACAAGACGTAGCTTCAGATATTACAAAATTAGATTAGATTCTCTGGATAAAAGCAAGGAAAAGAATCTGGACCATAACTTAATTTATGAGGCACCCTCTTTTTCAGTGCTTTACAAAGGGTCTTCAATCCCAACAAGTCTGAAGTGAATCAAAATTCAGCATAGTTCTTCATCATACTGTCTTCAATTATTGCAAACTACACCATGTGCTTTCTCTTACAAACCTTCAACTCGACATGGACGAATGGTTAAATTTCGTCCTTACGACATTGTCCTATGAAGCTGAAATGAAAATCAACCAAAATAAATTCAAAGGGAAAATAGTACTCATAACGGGGGCTTCTAATGGCATCGGTAAACAAACAGCATTAGATTTTGCAGCAGCAGAGGCAATGGCAGTAATCCTTGTTGCCCGCACAGAGCCAAAGCTCGCTGAATTAGAGAGTATTATCAGGGGGAGCAAGCGGGTAGACCAAGTCAATGTTGTTTCTTATTGCTACGATGTGTCAAACAAAAAGGGGGTATTTGAACTTGCTCAAAAAGTTATTGATAGGTTCGGTTACATTGATATTTTGATAAACAACGCAGGGATAGGGATCTATGGTAAGGTGGAAGATCAAACAGTAGAAGATTTAGAGTCGGTCATGAGAACCAATTATTTGGGAACTGTGTATTGCACCAAGGCTTTTCTTGGCCCGATGCTAAGGAGACGAAGTGGACATATTGTAAATGTGGCTTCCGTCGCAGCGAGTTTTGGCGTTGCGGGAATGGCTGGTTATTCGGCTTCAAAGTACGCGATATTGGGATTTTCCGAGTCCCTGCGTCATGAGCTACACGGTACGGGGGTTGAAATCACGGTCGTAAGCCCAATTGGCGTAAAGACAAATTTTTTTAATCACCAGTCATTTGGTCCAAAGAAGCCAAATTATGCTGGATTCTTCTTGAAGCCCCAGACCGTATCAAAGGCGATCCTGAAGGCATCTTGCTCAAGTCGACTTGAGATAATCGTTCCCTTTTATGTCCGTGCAGGAGTGTGGCTAAAGCAAACCTTTCCTTACGTGTTGAACCCTTTGGTCGGTTGGCTGTTTAGGCAGCAGTTAAAGAAGTCAAGAAGAGCTCCAAGCGACATCCACTAGTAAGGCGAAGATAACATCTAATCTCGACCTTGCTATCTCAATTTACGGGGCTTCGTAAGGCAGTGTCAGATCTCACAAGAATGAACTGAACGAATTTGAGAGTAAATGAAGCAACCGTCAAGTGTCAGACACCATTCTTCTGAGCTGTTGTTCCAAAGTATTGGATAAATCGATTCCCTTTGCTTGAGCCTTTCGCAATACTTCAGAGTCAATATTAACTGTGACCTCCATGGAAGTAGCTCCAAAAGCCACGGGATCGGGATCTGACGAGCGGCTGGATTCAAGTCGATCACCTTCTTTGCCTTGTAATTTATTAATCTCATCCGATCCTATTTTCGCATCTCCAAGTTCTGCCTTTTCTGCATTGAGGGCGCGATCCCTTTGTTCCAGGTCATTCACAGGCTGGACCTCTTTCTTAATTTTGTTCTCAACATCACTCGCACTGCTCTCTACATTCTTTTTCTTTTTCTTAAACAACGACCCAAATCCCACTTTTATTCTCTACCTCAATCTTTCATAAAGAAATTCATCATATTTAAGTAAATGGCGAAATCCAGCATTTCAGAAAAAGAAAAATCATCTAAACTAAGCAGATGCTTACAGGCTATTATCTAATTTTAAAGAGACAAGCGTTGACAGCCAATTCCAGCGATTTTTTGCTTTCTTCAGGGGACAAAAGGGGGAGATGACCCTGTCAACATAGGGAGTAAATAGTCTAACCGTTCATCTCCCATTTGAGGGATTAACCGATTCTCGGATTAAAATCATAATCCTTTCATGGAGAATTATAATCAAGATTTACAACCTACAACAAAGCCATATATTAAGACTCCTTCTAAAAGTATATAATTGGATTTTCGTTAGTCGGGCAGACTACTTTGATTTGCTTGATAATTTCATTACTCTGCTCCAAGCAACCCTAGAAGGTCGAATTCTTCTGCCTCTGATGCTGTTGACGCGGTTCTGTTAAGCTGAGCAACAGAGATCAAATGACCGTCGGGATCTTGAACTATTGCATGCTTGCCAAAAGGCTCTTCTCTAGGTTCTTTGAAGAACCTTACATTGTTCTCTTTGAGAAATTGAACGGTAGAGTCGATATCGCTAACCATGAATCCTACAAGGGTTCCTGTTCCCAATTTAGTTTCCTTGCTGTCGACACTGCTACCTCCCTTACCCTTCTTTATGGGATGCAGAGATAAGGTCGTTTCACGATTAAAAAACTCAACCCAATCTTGAGACTGGGTTTTGGTCTTAATTGGCAATCCGAGCAAATCTCTATAGAATTTCAGTGATCTTTCCATATCCGACACCAGAAGTATTACAGTTCCGACTTTAGTAAATAGCATTATCCACCTAAACCCCTTCGTTTTCCCTTAATTTCTACTGAGTTATAATTTTATCCATTAGAATCGCATTAATCTCCAAGTTTTGAAGCATTCTCGCGAACTTGGCCGTTGACAAACAAGGAAAAAGCAAAATATATGTAAAAACACAGAATATTATCTTAGATGCAAAAACTGGGGGTAAAACCTATAAATCATGACTACAGGAAAATGAGAATAAATGCTCATCAAAGAAAATCATTCACTATTGACTGACCTGATCACTTAATCAAGTTCTATTTGTAATTACCAAAACACATGACAAGATTTAGGTGAAACATTTTTGGACGGGAAGTGTATACGGAGTGATCGTCTTATTTATAATAATATTCTGGAGATACGGGAACGAATGCGTCTTTTCCACTATCAACTTGGACATGTAGCAGCGCTTCTTGCTCTCTTTTTTATTGGTTTTAATGTTATAGACGTCAATCTTGGAATTTCACAGAATAGCCAAACCCATCACTTTCGATATCAGTCCCCACTCTTCTCATCTCTTGACGATAGAGAGCTTGTTGAAGCTGGTCTGCAGAGTGAAGGGACAGCCAGGATACTTCAAAACGCTACCATATCGCAAGTATCTTCATCACCTTCTAATGCAGAGAGGGTGTTAGATGAATTTGTTAGTGATACTGTTAACTCTTCTCTGATAGTTAACGGTACTGAAGATGGTAAGGCTTTTGACCCCACTGGCAGTTCAAATTCTTTTATGCTTGATAATGTCCTTTTCAAACATTACCGAGATAATATAAATGGCATAGCAATGCATTATGTAATAGGCGGTAAAGGTGACGCTATTGTGTTATTGCACGGTTGGCCTCAGACATGGTATGAATGGAGAGATGTGATGCCGGTTCTGGCTAACAACAATTTTACTGTAATTGTGCCAGATTTGAGAGGTTTGGGTGACACCTCTAAGCCCGCATCTGGTTATGATGGAAATACGACAGCCTCTGACATTTACCAATTGGTATCTGGTTTAGGTTTTAATACTACTTACATGGTGGGTCATGACATAGGGGCTCAAACAGCATATTCTTACGCCGTAGCTCATCCAAACAATGTTGATAAACTTGCGGTGATAGATTATGTATTTCCAGGTGTATATTCCAACGAATCGTTTGCTGAGCCTTGGTGGTTTTCATTTCATAGGGTATTGGACATGCCAGAGGCCCTCGTTGCTGGCAATGAAAAGCCGTACCTATCATGGTTTTACCGACAGTTAGCATATAATCCATATTCTATCAACGAAGCTGCCATTGACGAGTATGCGAGGCAATATTCAGCTCCAGGTGGAATGCGTTCAGGATTTGAATACTTCAGGGCTTCTTCAATCAACGCATTAATGAATAATGAGACGTCAAGATCTAGTTTCGGCACACCAGTTTTAGCTGTATCCGGCGAAGCTTCACCATTTGGGGGAGATGACACCAAGACAAATCATAGTCTAGAGTCTGCTAGACGAATAGCAAACAACGTCTCTGCAATAATAATGCCTTCCTCCGGACATTGGATTCCTGAAGAGCAGCCAGGAGCACTGGCAGGCCTCCTCATCAAATTCTTCAAAGAGACCTCCGAACTTCCTTCATCCAACACAACCGGGACACGCATGGGCAATGCAATTGAGGAACTAATCAAGAGTATTGATAATGACACATTGCTTGAGACTAACGTTTCCAATATCAATAATCGGAGCATTGCAACATCTCCAGTAGAAACCATGTCAGTCCCTTCCGCCAATCTTCCGGCTGGCATGGTTGAGGGTCCAGCAAATAACAAAACTGTACGCAATATGTCTACGTCTAGCAACATGTTAGCCGAGCAAGGTATTAATTTTACTATATCTGAGGATCAAGATAATAGACAGTTGACAAATCAGGTGATAGTTCCTGGAAATGGATCACCGATTGAGTCAGCTAAAAATACGGATATGCGGATCGCTCAAGAACAATCTGAAGACAATATATTGGGAGAGGAGTCATTTGCCGATCAAGGAACTCCACTATCAGAAGCAATTGAGGCAATCTCCAAATTGTTTGGACTTAACGATGGCGGCTGATGACTGGCTGAGATTTCATTAATTGTTCCTACTTCTCGACCTGTATCAAGTTTATTTCAGCCAGCTTTGATGTTAATGGATATCAATGCATTTTTATGCCATCATTAGGTAAGTGATTAGTCGTTTGAACAGCCGTAAGAAGCCTTCAAAAGTTACAGGTAGGGTTCCCGAGGCGTGGTTAAGATGCAGTATGTGTTTAGGGACAGGTTATGCATTTTCTCCCTCGACATCAGCCATAAAGGCTAACTTGGGCGGGACTATGGCTACGATGACAAACAGTAGATGCGAGACCTGCAGGGGAAGTGGATCTATCCCATATTTGGACGTCTAGAGCTCAGCATTGAAGGTCGCATTTTAAAAATATTTGCTATAACTAGGGCCGAATTTTCTGTGAAGGGCTAAATGTATAATTTGCTCAGACTGGTATCCCTATCTGCATTACTTGACAGTTTTCTGCATTCATTATTAATGGTAGGAACTTAAATGCAGTGTTACTTCGTTTCTCATATCTTCTTATCTTTTCATTAAATCTCGTGAAAATTGTCTAACTAGGAAATTGAAGTTAGAGTTAGTCCCAATAATCAGAAATCCAGCGATCTTCTACTCTTCGACAGATATATGAATCCGATTGTTTTGTGATACCATTTTTTAGTAGTGAGAAACACGTAATTATTCCACCTACCAATTTCTTTGCATGTCAAAAGATTGTCCAAAATGCCAAGGGAAGTTTGAAGAGGAAACCCAGGCCGTACCAAAAAAGGTACCGCTACCCATCCCGTTAAAGCCGAGCATGTCGATCGAAAAGTACCTTCCAAATATTATGAAGAAGTATGGTAACTACACACTTTGTATCTGTTCTGTGTGTGGCTATATGGAGGTCTTTTTTAGGCGTTAACATAACTTTTGAACATTGCCTGTTTCATCGAGTTTATCTCATAAGAGCAACAAGGAAATGTGTGAACGAGATTCAGTTCACCTTATTAACAAATATTCTTGATACATAGTAAAATTAAGTGTGAATGCAACAGACCTCTAGTCGGAATGTCTTTCTTCGATAGATGGAGTGGACCAGAAAAGAAAAAGGGCAAGGCTTCAGATGACCTCAAGAATAGAATTAGGGAAAGCTTGAGAGCTGCCGAACCTCTAAAACCTCGATTAGAACAAGCACACCGAAAGCTGCAGATTCAAGTCTCAAAAATGGAAGCATTTTCTGGCAGACTGCAGCAACGTGACAAACAGATTTTCAATAATGTTATAGAAGCAGTACAGAGTCATGAAACAAATTATGCCAAATCACTTTCAAACGAACTCTCACAAATACGCAAAATAAACAAAGTAGTCAAGTCTACAATGCTAACAACCGAGCAAGTAAGGCTGAGGCTTGAAACAGTTACCCAGTTAGGAGATGTAGCATCAACGTTAACTCCTACCACGTCTGTAATCAAAGATTTACGTAGTGGTCTTTCTTCAGTCATTCCTACTGCAGACCAATCACTTTCTCAGATTTCGGAATCCCTGGGAGATATACTAAATAGTACATATTCTGATTCATCATTGCAAGGCAATGGAATAGCTAGTCTCGATCCGATTGGAACAGATGGCGCGGAAATTACGAAAATCATGCAAGAGGCTTCAGCCGTAGTGGAAGTGAACATGGAAGATAAATTACCGGACCTTCCTCCATCTAAGACCGGAAACAAGGGAAAATCACAAGATACAGGAGAAATATTTCCATTCTAGTTCCGTCGTGAATATCGCACAAGCAGCAATACACATGCTGATGCTAATACATAGCTGAGTTAGTCCATCCAGGAGCACTATTCAAATCGGCCTGAGTAACTTCGAGGTACATTACGGTCTAGCAATTAGTGATTCTGACCGGGGAATAATAACTCAAGGAATTAATCTGTCACTCCTCTACATATCCCAGACGGTAGGCTAAGCTCACAAAAATTACCTTCATACGTATTATTTGTCATATCCTGGGGCAAGCCGTTGGCACTGTTGATATCGATTATATTTCGCAAGAAATTAAAAGAGATGCCATTCGACATGCTGGATGGATCAGTGAAGACGCCGTTTTGACTTCCATTTATGTAGTTAAGCCTAATGGATGAATTTCCTGTATTGATTAGTGAAACTCCTGCTAGCGAATTGTCATAGAAATAATTTTCGTTGGACAAAATTCCTTTACTGGAATGAGCAGCAATTCCTAATTCATTGTTCCTCATCATATTATGTTCAACTGTTGAATTAGACGAACCTGTCAAGTAGACGCCAATTCGATTCTCATCGAGGAATGTCGAAGATATTCTTAACGTATCCGAACCTGCCGCAAAAAGACCTGATTGGAAGTCAACTATGCGTCCTGGACCGTAAACGGTTACATTACTCTTATCGGGGACAATTATTCCAGATTTAGTACTTTGGCTTCCAGGGCCAATTATGGAATATCCATTCAATGCAACTGATATGTCTGAAGCATTAACTATAATCCCATGATCATTACATACTAGGTTCGCTGAAAGCTTAGTAGATTCATTAATCACATTTCCACAGCTTGCCTCAAATGCTCTACTTGCCGAGATAGAACCAAGAATTGGTACTTCAATCATCACAATAGCAAGACAATTAATAAGAGTAAAAGTAAACAGGGTATACGGTAACAAATTCAACTTATAACATTGAAATTGCATCTATAATCTCCTCCTCATCCAGGCTGTCTAAATACATATTTCTTTGAGTATTTATTCATATAATTCAGATTTTGCTTTACCCTTTTTTCGTCGTCCGTCTTGGTAACTGCTCATCACCTTCTATTTTTGCCTGAGCAGCGGGATCAAATAGTCAAAGTCAGACAGCCAGGATATCAGATGATAATCTAAGAAACAATTGGGCACCAGAATATGAAGCAAGGGTTAGTGTCTAAGACTTGTTGATGGAGGTCTCGTAATTGAATACAACCCATAAATGGTAAAATTTGCTAATTGTACTTACCATGGCAAATTTTACTTCCGATCTCAAAGAAATTCTTATCTAGACGCAGTAGGTTCGAATGCAATTAATGAACCTTCGCCACTTGAAGATGATTGAGCGGGGTTAGAGATTAGTTTGCCAGTGGGTACAAAAAGTAGACCCCTAGCGACAGATGGTCCAACTGGGGCTATAGGTGCATCCACGTCAAACTCCCATAATTTGTTTCCATTCTGTTTGTCTAAGGCCAAAATCGTTCCTGATTTTGTTTGTCTTTCGTATGGAATATAACCTACAAATAGCAAATCATTGGTAACCAAAGGAGACACTCTAGGTGGAAATTCAGTATCAAATTTCCATTTTATTTTACCGGTGAGTATGTCAATCGCATATATTGTCCCATTCTTTAAGCCTTGCTCGATCGTATCCGGAGCTGCTATCTTGTGGCCACTTAAACCATCAGTGAAGAATTCTAAACCCCGGTTTGTAGCAGTAATATAGAGTGTATTATTGTTGTCCACGGCGTGATAATTATAAACGCCGTAGGCCCAAATGTGGCCAGTACCGTTTGGCGAAGGAATCTTGTTAATGTCGACTGGTCTTCCCAATATCTTCCACCATATCTCGTCACCGGTTTTGCCATCCATCGCAATTAGATTACCCATCTTGTCATGCCCTATCACGATCTTCTTTTGTGTGCCATTTTGCAGCGTAATCTTACTAACACTGCTACCCCATGAGGTATCCCAATCATGAGTGTCTGGAACTTTGACCCCTTCCAGAACGGTACCATGTGCTATAAACGGCGTAGCCCATATTATCTCCCCCGAAGTAACGTTCACAGCTATCATATGATTTGAATAAAGATTTGGTGTTTGCCTCGTAGAGGCATTGAAATTAGGCGAGGCGCTCCCTAATGGAAAATATAAAATTCCTTCTTCCGGATCAAATGAACCCCCAGACCATGACGTTGCTCCTCCGTTTGGGGGGGTCTTCCCCGCTTCAACCCATTTGCCAGTTGTTGTCTCTAGATTCCACAGTATACTACCGTCAGTACGATTAAGGGCTGTAATGTTACCCTTCACATGACCAGTGCCAGGTGGCAATCCGCTTCCCCCTGACCCAGCGATTACGTAACTCTTCCATACGATAGGAAAAGAATCTATACTATAGCCCAACGAGGTATTGCCGAGGGCTTCAGATTCCCATTCCTTACTCCCATCTGTCGAGTTAATTGCCACAACAGTACCCTTCGAAGCAGTGCTAGATAGGACTAAACCATTGTCATAAGTCAAACCCATTGTAGGCCCATAACCGACACGGACATTCCACAGAATGCGTCCATCATGTATATCAAATGCGAAAACATTTCCAGCATAATCTTGAACGTAGCCAGTATTATTAACAACTATGGGTGGATCTTGTATTTCAAAATCATTCACGATTTGCCACTTGACTCCTAACGAATTCACATTCTCCATATTGATGATGGTTTGGTTGGTACTCCTTGTACCATACAAATCGTGATTAACTGTAGACCACCAATCATCATTGCTGTTTGACGCATTGTTACCGGTTACTGTAGCGTATACGATCATGACATAAGGTATTTGCGGATGAGAAAATTCGCTATCAGATAGAAAGCAATTAAGAACTGGTTGTAATGCATGAATGGTTATAAAAGTCAGAAGTGTAAAAATGAATATGTAGCTAAGTAAGCACAGCGATTCACTAATTTCTATGGTTCTCACTAGCTATCGAATTCGTTGATGGAGCATTATACTTTATATGTCTATTCTTATCTTTCCTACGGTCGCGTTCTGAAAAAATCCTACCATTATCGAACAAAAGTAACGCATAATGCTCAAAATTTAGTAATGTTGCATACACAGTATCGTTGAAAAGTACCTCATTGTCGGGGGAGTCAGTCTTTGGCTTTAACGACCTACAAATTATGAGAATATTATTGCATATGGCGCCTCTTCAAATATTTTTGTAAGATAAATTCTATATAGGAGTATTATTGCTGTTCATGTTTTATACCTCGTATTCCTAGATTGACTCAATTGAAATTACCCTGAGGGGAGAAGAGCAAGATTCGTATTCGCGCGAGTCATTCGTGTACACTAGCCTGCCCAATTCCCATGCGTAATTTTGGAGTGCTCTTGTACATTATATTGTACACATTTTCAAATCGTGATGAGAGAGCCGCCTATTCCAATAACACATTTTAGGCTTTTGGTATCCCCCCCAACACTCGATTTGTAATAGATTCCTAGTGGGTGTAGGCATGAAAAAGATATTGCAACATATTGCTAAATTTTATATAATGAACCTCTGTCTATTCTCTCAATTAATGCCATCAAAAGTATGGTAATCCAGGAGAAATGCTCTAATAATTCTAATCATTCAAAAATTATCAGGCCCGTAATTTCTGCCAGTCGTTCACCAAGGTTATCACTAGGGATACCCAAAAAACTATAAGGTGTTTATTTTAAATTAATAGGTGATGAAAAAAGAATTTATAGTCTCGCGTATCGAAGCGACTCAAGATGGGAGCCCCTACATATATCTAAGTTTTAGCGATCCTGCTTCTGCAAGTGAAAGCAGACAAAGATCTCCTTCAAATCCTCTTGGCGCTCATGCATTCGCTTTCACGTCCCCCGAAGACATGATGAAGAATCTTCCTAAGGCATTTTCAAACATGATGGGAGGTATGGGGCTCTCTGAATCTCCTACCCTGAAGTTGAGTATGAGGGAATATGAGGACATGGGTCTTAAGGTAGGTGATAGAGTTACGCTAGAAATTAAGAAGGTTGATTCAGTGGGGGTCTGACTAAATTCATGTTTATTGGACAAAACCAGATATCTCAAATCTGCTTTCTTTAGCTGCCCGCTAAAGTGAAATCAGCAGACAAGGCTCTACTACTGCAATAGTGTGAAAGTCTTAAAGAGCTCAAATAATATGTTATGTCGTGATCATCAAGTAATGGACACTTTCGAATGCATAATATCCAAACTTGAAGTAAGGGAATTTATGAGGAAGGAAGTTGGACCAGAGGTAAAAGGAAGAATTCTTGAATCTGCTAGACAAACAGGATCAGGTTTGAACTTGCAGCACTGGCGCTTCATCCTCGTTGAGGACAAGACAAATCTCAGTCAGCTTGCCCTGGATAGTACAAGCGGGGCATGGATCGCGGGAGCAGATTTTGCGATAGTAATTCTGACGAATCCTACGCTGCGCTTCCATTTAATCGATGCAGGGAGAGTAGCTCAAAACATGCAACTAACTGCATGGAACGAAGGAGTGGCATCCGGGTTGTATACGGGAATAAAAAAAAGACATCTTCGAAACAACTTAAAGATTCCAGATAATTTGACTCCTTCCATTATCTTGGGTTTCGGTTATCCAATTAGGACTCTGACAGGTAAGAACAAGAATCGCCTCCCCTTGAGCCAATTAGTTTACAGGGAAAAATACAACTCTAGCCAAGGCTAATTCGAAACGACCTGGGGCATGTCGATGTCTATGATTTTTATCTCAATTGTCAGTTTTGACGGCAAAAATGCTAAATTTGAATGCCGCCTTATCTAGCCAAGGTGAGGCTACATCAGGAAGTTGTCATATCGAAATCAACTAGGATCATTTATCTTAAGATTCAGCTTATTACACTCCAATGTTTACATCAAAACTACTGGTCATACGGGATACTGACATGATGAATATTGGAGATACTTCCGAAATATCCTTTTTGATGAAAAACATATAGCTTGCTCTTAGTGAAGATAAGTGTTTATCATTAATTTACGGTGTTTGACTCATTATGATGGCACTATTACCTTCTGGAATACTCCGACAGCAGAACAATGAGAGTAATAGATTTCTGAGTCTTTGTGGAATCCTTGGTACTAATCGATTTGGCAGATCTACTATACATCGTCGATGGGACCGATTGAGCAAGTGTTTCTGGTTAAAATGAGAGACAAACTCGAATTTTGTATCTTCAAATCTCTGGGTGTCAGTTATTATGTAATTGTGCATCTTATTTCCGTACGTACAGAACGTAAAGCTCTGAGAATACTCCCAGCATTTAGAACATCGTAAGCCTCTATTTCGGAAACCGTGAGCCTCCCCAACTATACAGTTCTTTGCGTCCTGGATATCTAGGTTGGGATTATTCGTGTATCCTAGTCGCAGCGCAAGAGACCACTGTGGACAAATCTCCTCAAAAGAAAGAAGTTCACCGCGAATATTACTAATGGCTTTGTTCACGTACTGCATTTTCTCCTCAATACTGAAAGGCCGCATGGCCATTTGTTTCAGCAACCCACAATTATACGAAAAGGTTGTTATTATGTTTTCTTAATTGACAGTCGATCTAATCATGGAATACAATAATAGTTAATATAAATTGAAATAATTAGCGAATATCTGTTACGATAATGAAAAACATCGCCAACGCTTTAATGAATTTAGAAGCCTAAGTATGAATAGATTGAGACCACTGTATAGTATTTTTGTTTCTACAAACAATATCGAGACAGCATCACGTAAAGCTATTTTATAGACCTGACATATCCATAATATTTCCACGAAAACCAGTGTATCCCAGTGATCCACAGAGTAGGTTTCTTCATATAATTGAGCTTTCTTGGACGAGTATCGCGATGTTGCCGCTTTCAATCCTAGATCTGAACATTTCTAAATAACAGGAACGCAATAGTAAACATATAGTGGGCCGTTCAAGTCTTAGTGCAGACAATGATGTCAAACTAATTTCTATAATTAGTATTTCGTTCCCCATTGGGATATAGTTAAATTTTTCAAGTGCTACATATCCTAAACCTTACTCTTATTCAAAAGCTGCTAATGCGAAAAGTTTGGTTTAGCTATTCGAAAATTGATCTGACATCGCCCTCAAGGACGCCAGCATCAAATTCATTATG
>DASQUV010000003.1:0-19518 GCA_035641095.1 Nitrososphaeraceae archaeon | reverse complement strand
TTCTTGCCTTGATATATCTTGACGGCTGCTTCGAATTCATCGACCATCTGACTTTCTTCTTTAGAGCATAATCAGGAAGGAAATCAGAATCGTGTGAGATCGAAGAATGTCTAAAGCAATAAGGATTAAATTTTTTGGTAGTAAGCAATGCCCGTAGTTTCTCTTTCTCGCCTTCATCGGTAATTGTCTCAGTTTCGACCATCCTTGTTATCCTAGTTCTAAGTTGTTTCATCATTGTCCAAAGCGTATCGGGAGTTATTGATGCACCATTAATGAGATTACAAATAAGTCGAGCATCAGGCGTATTTCGAAATGGGTGTTCATTAAGCCAATCCCTGACATATGGGAATGAAAATGTAAGAAGGATAGGCCCGGATCCCGTCTTGGCCTGATGTGGTATTTCCCCTTCACCATAACGTTCCCTTAAGCGCACATGTTTGATTTTGAGTAACGTAATCTCATGGTTTCTTGCGTTGAGATCCCACATTAGCGCAATGGCTGCTTTATTTCGTTTTGAGGATTCGTACTTTATTATCGTCTTTAGCTCATCCAAATCCCATATCTCGCTTTCTGAATAAGGGCTGAGACGCTTTGTCTTTTTCTTTCTTATCTGTGCAAAGGACGGTGTCAGCCATTCAGTCAACTGATCATTACAGTCAGCATTGATCATATGGTTATGTAACCACCTAAAAAAATATTTAATGTGAACAAGATAGTGATTCCAAGTTGTGATCCACCGTTTGTCGGGATCCTCTGATACAGACTTGATCTTCGTATCCAGGAAATTAGTTATCTGCTCTTTATGCTTAACCTGAAAGAAGGTTGTATCAGGGCCTAAAAATTTAGCATAAGCAATCATGACTTTAAGTGTATTGTTTTGATGTCTTTCTGACGCGTTGTTAATCTTCATGTAAGAATGCAATTCGCTTAACAGTCCTGAGTTAACATTATTGGGTACCAAATCGGTGATGTGACGAACTGTCGTTGTAAGAGTGGTTGGCATTATTTTACCGATCCCCTCTTCGTTCCTGTGCAGACACTGGCATTTTATTGCCCTCAAGAGTATATGAACCCATATATACAATGGGCCGAAAGGGAGTTGAACCCTCGACCTTTCGATTATCAGTCGAACGCTCCACCAAGCTGAGCTATCGGCCCATTATGTGCTATTGATGTTCAAATCCTGCGTTATTTATTCGTGTGGGTTCTCTCAGAAAAATAAATTCAACAATTTTTTCAGCGACTTATGTAAATGCATTTAAGTCTATACTCAGTGATATTCTCAGTTAGCTAATGCCTGATGACATCCACAGAGTGGCCATTGCGACAAAATTGAAAAGCAAAGAAGCGCAGGCGACTGCTCAGCTTATCGTCAAGATCTTAGCTTCGCGTAACATCAGCTCATATTCAATCCTGCCATTAACTCTTGATGGATCAATCCCAGTATCATATGCAGACTTGGGAAAAGCTAACATTGATATTGCAATCGCAGTCGGCGGTGATGGGACTACGTTGAGAGTATGTAGAGGAATTCCTCCCAACATACCCATCTTACCAATGAATATTGGCGGAAATAGAGGCATTCTATCTGAGATAGGCGCAGACATGATAGAAAAATCAATACAAGACACTATCAGCGGCAATTACCTCTTGGAGCGAAGGCTCAGAATTTTTGCAACGGCTAATGGTCAAAAAACCCTTCCTGCATTAAACGAGATCTTATGCACAAGATCGAGCATAATGAGGACCCCGTACTTCTCCATAAAAACATTAGATGATGAAATAAATCAAAGAATGGATGGTGTGGTAGTATCAACTCCGACCGGTTCTACTGGTCACTGTTATTCTTTAGGCGGTCCGTTACTGCAAGAGAGTCTGAAATCTTTAGTAATTGTGCCAATTGGCTCAATTAACCGAATGCCTAGTATTGTTGTTCCTGTTGAAAATATCGTTATTAAAAGCAACTATGACATGAACCTAATTATCGACGGACAAGAAATATATCCACTTCATTCAAATCAGAATATTTTGATATCTCGATTTCCTATAGATGTTACCTTTGTGCGCTTCAAACAGAGAGGTCTTAAACAGTTAGTGAAGCTAGGCTTTTAAATTAAAGCGTGTGCATTCTTGTCCCAATTGTTTCGAACCGTATTAACTCTAATTCTGACAATATATCATAGTTGATCAAGCTGCCGACTCAATTTAATTATGGGACTGTCATTAGTGCCCTACTAGACACAATTTTTTTGGAGTATTGATGGCTCCGAGGCGCCTGATTTATCCTGCCAATATTTTTCTAGAAGGTTGATAACTGTGACGGAGTTGCATGACGAGTAATTCTTCGACCGAGTCGAAATGCAGAACAGATAGTACTATTCTTGAACTAAATCTCGCAGCCACAAGAGTAGCTCATGTGGACTAGCAGCAACGTAATCCGCGTTTTCAAAATCATATGTATTCTTTATTTCACTATTTGTCATCAAACATAAAATGAGGCGGGCCGCAAGTTTGTTCCGAAGCACATGCGCTGCTGAATATAAAAAGCGAAGAGAGCTCTCCAGAGATGAGCAGATACACAAGATGACAACCCCACTTTTATCTCCCCACAGTCTAGTTACGTAGCGCTGAAAATCAATATCGAAGAATGGATCAAGGGCACCCTCTACATTGCCAATATACCGAGTATCACAGTTCTTCATTCGGAGTAACAAATCGATAATCTTCGAATTTATAATCGCATCTTCCGAGCCGCATACAACTAGCGCAGAAATACCAGGTCTTTCCTCGCCATTGTTGACGCTATACTTTACGAAATCTAATATTCCTATAAGGACACTTTGAAGATTAATTCGCTCAGCCCTGTTAAGTCTTCCTCTGCTGTAAAGTTCGCCAAGAGTGTTGACCGTCGGCAGGAAGACGTCCGTGAGCAACTTCAGTTTGTCTCCGCCTGAGTTCAATGCGTTAATGATCAATTTCGACGATAATTCATCATTGCCGGCCAAAATTGCATTCATAAAGTTCTGTTGCAAATCGTTGTAATTGATTGAAGATCCAAGATAATTCAATCCTGACTCAAGGAACCATATGTTGACCGTGCCAACTTTCTTTTTTTTAATCAATCCAATTGAATACAATAGGTTTAGATACTTGGCAATTGTCATTCGATTAATACCGGTCTTATTAGCCAGTTCGATGCCAGACATTCCAGTCATTTGATACTCGAGGTTAGTGAAGATTTTCCTTTTGACCTCCTCAAATGTATATCTCCTATACATGATAACTTAACGACCTGGGGATGATAAATCTGTTCTGAGCTTAACCTGTGCATAAAAGGATACATATTACAATTCGATTATTCCATATCATTTCTAGTCCCTAGCATTAGTTAATTAATAGACGAAGAGATTTCTGAGATTCATTATAATAGCAATTACTAATCTGTTAACGAGAATAAGACCAAAAAATATAAATCTAGAGTGGTAAATCGCATGCGTTGGTAATGGTCAAGAAAAAAGTTGTCCTAGCATACTCAGGAGGTCTAGACACATCGGTATGCATAAGATACTTGCAGAAGTTTCATGATGCTCTGGTTACGACAGTAACAGTGGATTGTGGTCAGGATGAAGATTTTGATGAAATTGAAAATAGGGCTCTTGCGGTTGGAGCTACTAACCATATTCATATTGATTCAACGGAGGAATTTGCAGACGGATATGTTAGCAGATCCATTAAAGCTAATGCACTCTACCAGGGAAAGTATCCACTGGGAACTGCCTTAGCTCGTCCACTAATAGCCTCGAAATTGGTCGAAGTGGCATCCAATGAAGGTGCAAAGCTAGTCGCACACGGATGTACCGGTAAAGGGAACGATCAGGTTAGATTTGATATAACTATAAAATCACTTAATCCAGACCTTAATATACTAGCACCTATAAGAGACATGAATTTGACTCGTGACGAAGAGCTAAAATTTGCCATGGAAGAAAACATCCCCATCTCCTTAGAGGCGAAAAAGTACAGTATTGATGTTAACTTGTGGGGGAGGGCTATTGAGGGTGGAGAATTGGAGGACGCAAGCACGGAACCCCCTGAAAATATATTTCACTTTGTCAAAAGGCAATCGAGTGAAGCAAGATACGTAGAGATTGAATTTAGATCGGGCATACCTATAGCATTGGATGGCAATAGGCTTAAGCTACGAGATTTAATTATGGAGATGAATAAGATAGCTGGCTCTCATGGGGTAGGTATAGTGGATTTGATCGAGAATCGGATTGTAGGTATTAAGTCTCGTGAGGTCTACGAGGCGCCTGCTGCTATATCACTAATTGAAAGTCATAAGGACCTTGAAAATTTAGTACTTACCGATCATGAGATCAATTTCAAACGAGTAGTTGAAGAAAAGTGGAGCTGGCTAGTTTACTCAGGTCTTTGGCTTGAGCCTTTGAGAAGGGATTTGGATGAATTCATAAATACTGTTCAATCCCGGGTAAGTGGAAAAGTGAAACTAAGACTTCAAAATGGCTCTTGCCGGGTTGTAGGAAGGAGCTCCAAAAATGCCATATATGACCCAAAGACATCTACCTATTCGAGCAGATCAGTTTTTGACCAGCGACTTGCAAAGGGATTCATTGAATTATGGGGAAAGCAGTCAGTCGTGTCTAACAATATAATGCAAAAAATTCGACCATAAGTAAAGGTTGCGACGATGAAGCATTCTGACTGAGATTTATTGGAGAATATGACCGGCCGAAATTAAGTGGAAATTTTAGCTACATCAAAAGTCAGAATCTCTATAGGTAGATCCCAAGTTCTAAAAAATGTTATACTAGGCAGGAGTGAAGATGAATATTACCATTAATTTTGCCTGTTTCAATGCGTAAAATCCACTATCAATGGTAAAAAATGAGCCTTGTGTGAGATCTTAAAGTTGACCAGATTTTAGACTATTGAAGCAGTGCTTGGGCGGTTGCATTTATGCCTACACGCTGTGACTGAAAATTAGTTTGACTAGAATTTGTACGATTAAGCGGTCCATGATTTTCTCAAGAATAATGAAATAATGAAATAATTGAGCGCCAGTTGAACCACTTCACGTAAGATCAAGATATAAAAATTCATAAACCGATTGAAAAGACTATACTGATGACAATAGTATATGAAGGTAGGTGTTATTGGAGCTTCAGGTTATGTAGGTGGTGAACTTCTGCGGCTGTTATCTACACACCCCAAAGTAGACGTGAATATGATTACCTCCAGGCAAAGAGCTGGTGAACTTGTTCATCGCGTCCATCCTAGCCTGAAGGGGTTCATAGATCTAACTTTCTCAAACCTAGATTCGGATAAGCTATCAGATAAGTGCGAGCTCGTCTTTACCGCACTTCCGCATGGCAAGTCTGGTAGTATTGTAAAGGATCTCTATGATCGTGGTATGAGAATTATAGACCTTTCAGCCGATTTTCGTCTGAAGGATCCTAAAGACTACGTCAAATGGTACGGCTGGGAACATCCATTCCCCGAAATGCTCTCTCTGTCTGCATATGGAGTTCCGGAATTTAATAGGGAAAAAATAAAGGGATCACGATTAGTTTCTTGCCCAGGATGTATGGCCGTTACATCACTTATCTCCTTAAGACCCCTTATCGAAAAAGATCTAATTGACACCGATCACATTATAGTCGATAGTAAGATTGGCTCATCGGGAGCCGGAGCAACTGAAAACGCAGGTACACATCATGCGATGCGTTACGGAGTAATAAGGCCATATAAACCCGCCAAACACAGACACACAGCGGAGATAGTTCAGGAATTGGAAGCGGTCACAAAGAGTCCTGTAAAAGTCAGCATGAGCCCTCACGCTGTTAACATTGTACGAGGAATACTAACAACGAACCACGTGTTTATGAATAAAGAGGTCACGGAATTGGAGCTCTGGAAAATTTATCGAGCAGCATATAACACCGAACAGTTCGTACGTCTAATAAGAGATAAAAAGGGCCTGTACAAGTTCCCGGATCCCAAGTTTCTTATTGGCTCAAACTTTTGCGATATAGGTTTTGACATCGATGAGGACAATCAAAGGATTGTTGCATTGTCAGCATCGGATAATTTAATGAAGGGCGCTGCTGGATCTGCGATTCAAAATATGAATGTGATGTTCGGGTTCAATGAAGTAGATGGGTTGAAATTTACGCCAATTACTCCGGTATGATAGTAGTTAAAATTGGTGGTAGTATTGTTTCAGATAGTTTGCATAATTCTATTTTTGATGACCTTGCAACAGTGTTGCGCAATGAAAAGATAATTATTGTTCACGGAGGAGGGAAACAGGTTACTAGCGTTGCCAACAAGCTCGGGATAGAGCAACAATTCATAGTGTCTCCTGGAGGAATCAAAAGTAGATACACTGATAGGGACACCGTCGAAACATATACAATGGTTATGTCAGGTCAAGTGAACAAATCAATCGTGGCAAGATTGCTCAAACAGGGCATAAATGCAGTTGGTATTGCGGGGGTTGATGCTGGCTTACTAAGAGCCCAGCGCAAGAAAAAGCTGTTGATCATAAACGACAAGGGTAGAAAAATGTCTATCGATGGGGGTTATACTGGAAAGATCAATCGCGTAAATCGATCTCTTATTGATACCCTGCTTGACAAGGATTTTGTGCCCGTAATCTCACCAATTGCACTAGGAGAAGAATTCGAATACCTTAATGTTGATGGGGACAGAGCAGCCGCACATATAGCTGGGAATATACGAGCAGACAAGGTTATATTTCTCACTGATGTAGCAGGCCTACTAATAGATGGGAGACTGATTGAAAATCTGACATTAAATGAGGCGAAACTGTTGCTCCCCAAGATAGGTTTTGGTATGGAAAAGAAAATTTTAGCGTGCACAGAAGCTTTGGAGCTAGGCGTTGGAGAGGCAATAGTAGGCAGTGGTGCCAGAGAAGATCCCATATCCAAATTATTAGCTCATGAAAATTGTACGGTGATTACAGCACATGAACAATGAGGATGACTTCCTAGGCCATCTGTACCAGCGCTTTCCTATTGTTATAGAGGGAGGTAAGGGCGCCAAGGTATGGGATGATAGGGGAAGGGAGTATATTGATTGTATGGCTGGATATGGAGTAGCTTTGGTTGGGCATTGCAATGACAGAGTTGTCAGTGCCATCAAAGACCAATTAGAAACGCTGATGGTCTGTCACATGTCAACTTATAATACTGCGAGATCAATTATGCTCAATAAACTATCTAAAATGGTACCGGATGGACTAGACAAGATTTTCTTCTCAAATTCTGGCGCAGAGGCAGTGGAAACAGCACTTAAGTTTTCACGAAAGTTTACCAGCAAGCCTGGCGTAATTTCGATGAATGGAGGCTACCATGGAAAAACCCTAGGTGCTCTGTCCGTTACCTCCAGCGAAAAATATAGAAGGCCATTTGAGCCATTGTTAGACCATGTCAAGTTTGTTCCTTATGGAAATACACGCAAAATAGTAGATTCAATAGATGATAAGACTGGAACTGTTATTTTGGAACCGATTCAAGGTGAAAGTGGAATTATAATGCCTCCACCTGGGTTTATTCAAGAGGTTCGAGAGATTTGTTCGAAGCATTCTCTTGTACTGATTTTTGATGAGATACAATCCGGATTTGGTAGGACAGGCAAGATGTGGGCGGCCGAGAATTGGAATACCATTCCTGACATCGTCTGTGTGGCAAAGGGTATAGCAGGAGGGTTTCCTATGGGGTTGACCATGACAAAAAAAGAGATTATTGAAAGTATGAAAATTGGTGAACATTCCTCTACTTTTGCAGGTAATCCCCTAGCATGCGCTGCTGCTAGTGCGTCTATCGACGCCCTTGTTCTTGACAGATTGATTGAGAACTCAGCGGAAACTGGACGCTATTTCAAAGATTTATTAGTTCAGCTTAAAGAAAGACACAAAATAGTAAGAGAAGTAAGGGGATTGGGATTGATGCTTGCATTAGAACTGCGATTTGATGTGAGAAATATACTTATGGACGGCATTTCAAATGGTATCTTGATGTTGTATTCAGGCAGAAATATCATCAGATTACTACCACCTTTGTTAATTGATAGAGAATTGGTCTTGAAATTCGTTACAGTCTTAGATAGGCTGTTATCATTGGAGGAAGAAAAAAGATCTGTTTGAGTCCATGGATCCTACGGATGTCAAGATAATCAAGATCCTTCAGGCGGATTCTAGAAAAGCCTTTGTCGAAATAGCAAATGAAATAGGCTTATCAGAGTCTGCGGTCCGGAGACGGGTCAAGAACTTGATCGGACGGGAAATTATCAAGAAATTTACCGTTGAAATAAATAGTGGCGATAAGACAAGCGCCATTACTTTAATCTCCGTCAATTCGACGTCTGATACCTCTTCTGTTTCTAAGAAGCTAATGGGGCTAGCAGGGGTTGAAGTCATTTATGAGATTACAGGGCAGCACGACATAGCCGCTGTGATTTCTGCACCATCCATATCTGAGATTAACCGGAGTATCGACGAAGTTCGAAAGACGGAAGGAGTTTCAGATACTAACACAGTTATTATTTTGAAGACAATTAAGTGAACCTGAAATCGATATTAACAACAGTATCCTTCGCGGTTATAGGCAACATTTAGCAATAGGTTATCGAGAATTGTCGTTACCACCAACGTAATTAGTCAATTCAGTTGCGAAAAGATTTATAATGTGTGCGAAAGATGAACCTATTGTTAATAGTTGTCGCTAAAATCAGAGAATCCAAATCATTTTGCGCTCCTATACAACGAATCCAAAGAGCTTAGGCCTCGCAGAATCCGAATTCTAGATTCAACCCTCAGGGAGGGTGAACAACATCCCGGTGTATCCTTCACCATAAAACAGAGGATACAAATTGCATGGATGCTCGATTCCTTTGGCGTTGATCAGATAGAAATAAGCCCTGTAGTCTCAAACGATCACTTCGAGGCAACCAAGACAATTATAAGGCAAGGGCTGAAGGCAGACATACTGGCTCATGTCCGTGCGATTAAATCTGATGTAGACCGGGCAATAGATTGTGGTGCAACATGGGTAGCCACTTATTTAGGTATATCAGACATTCACCTAGCTTCGAAGCTAAAAATTTCAAGAGAAGAAGCCAAAATTCGAGCTTTAGAAGTTGCTGATTACATTAAGTCACATGGTCTTAAATCGCGGTTCACAATGGAGGATGCAAGTAGAACTGACCCCGGCTTTTTGGCTGAAATGTGTATCGAAATGAATAAGAGAGGAATTGAAAGGATAAGCCTACCTGACACCGTAGGCATAATGAGGCCAGCAGGAATGCATAAAATGGTAACATCAATTTTTGACCTCATAGATGCGGCCAAGACTTCTCTTGACGTTCATTGTCATAATGATGTAGGACTAGCTTTGGCGAATGCGTTGGCTGGGTGTGACGCTGGGGCCGATCAAATTCATACTACTATAGACGGACTAGGGGAGAGAACTGGTATCCCATCGTTGGCTGAAACCGCAGTAGCATTAACTTTCATATATGAATGCAGAACTGACTTGAGGCTACATATGCTAAAAGACCTTTCTAGAACAATATCCCAATATACTCATCTAGAAACCCCTGAATCTAAACCCATCGTCGGCGACAGCGCGTACAAACACAAGGCTGGAACACATCTTGCTGCGATCCTAAGAAACCCTTCTGCGTATGAAATACTAGAGCCCAAAATAGTTGGAAATAGACGTAAGATAGTTTTCGGGGAATTAGCAGGGAAGAATGGTGCCAAATACTTACTGTCGCTCTTGGGGTTGAATACAGGCAGAAACGAAGCCGAAACACTAGCTAGAGGTCTAAAGGAACTTAGAATGGGGGATGTACTGGAGTTATACTTAGACGACAGACTGGAGAGAAAGATACTTAATGATGCTGTTGCAAAAGTTAAGACTGAGGAAAGAAAAGAAAATTGGTAAAATGTCCAGAGTGTGACGCCGAAGTAAAGATTCCAGAAGATTCAATGGAAGGAGAGATAGTGACTTGTGCAGACTGTGGTGCAAGTTACGAACTGGTTAAACGTGAGGAAGGGTTTGACATCAAACCGGCCCAAGTTGTCGGTGAGGACTGGGGCCAGTGAATAAAGAGAAAATTAATACTACGCCTACACCTTCTCTCACAATTCTTTACGACAATATTAGATGGGAAGAAAAGGCTCTATTCGAAGCAGCTAAGAAAATGGGTACAAATGTCACAATGTTAGATTGTAAAGCTTTATCTCTAAAACTGGAAGGCAAAACGGATGATGATGGCTTATTATCGAACAGTACTGTTATCCAGCGCTGTGTTAGCTATTTCAGGAGTGTCCATTCCACATCAATGCTGGAAGGCCTAGGGTACAGAGTCATAAATTCATTTGAAACATCAAATATTTGTGGCAACAAGCTGTTTGCACACGTCACTTTGAGGAAGAATGGTATCAAAACACCCAAGACCATTACAGCTTTCTCAGCTGAGTCTGCTTTCTCAGCAATAGAGGAACTAGGATATCCTGTAGTCATAAAACCCACTGTCGGAAGTTGGGGAAGATTGATAGGATTATTGCGCGACAGGGACGCGGCAGAAGCCGTTATTGAAAGTAGAGAGTATATGTTTCCATTGTACCGAATTTATTTTTTCGAAGAGTTTGTAAAACGCCCACCTAGGGATATCCGGGCAATAGTGATTGGCAATCACGTCGCAGCGGCTATCTATCGATATTCTGGGCACGAAGAATGGAAAACAAATATGGCTCTTGGGGGCAAGGCTGAACCATGCAAGGTAACCAATGAATTGGAAGATCTGTGCCTAAAGGCCTCAGATGCGGTTCAAGGAGAAATTGTTGGAGTTGATCTGATGGAGAGCGACGAGATTGGATTGCTGGTACATGAAGTTAATAGCACCACAGAATTTAAGAACACAGTACGGGTTACTGGAGTTGATATACCCACGCTTGCTGTTGAATACTCAACAGGGGCAAGAAATAGATAGAATTGGTGTCATACGGTTATGCAGTAGAATTTCTTAAGGGTTCACTTGAAAAGTATACACCATCTAGGTCTGAGTCGTCACTTGCAATTTCCCTTAAAGAAAAATGCATCGATGAATTAGGATTTGAGGAGGCTTATATAGACAGTGTCGGCAATATGATCGCAACAAAAGGCAATGGAGAGCCGAAGATCCTTCTCTGTGGACACATGGATACCGTTCCTGGAAGTATTCCAGTTAGAATCGAGGATGGATATATCTATGGTAGAGGAGCATCTGACGCAAAGGCTCCACTGATCTCAATGTTGCTAGCGGCTTCAGAATTTCCTAAACAGCGTGGAACAATTATATTTGCTGCAGTTGTCGATGAAGAAGGAAATGCAACGGGCATAAAGCACCTAGTATCAAAAAACCTGGATGTAAATTATGCAATATTCGGTGAGCCTAGTGGTATTGACAAGATCACCATCGCATACAAAGGAAGATTAGCAATAAGAATGGTGTGCGACGTAAAAAATAGCGCTCATGCTAGCGCACCTTGGCTGGCAAGGAACTCTATCGAGGAGATGTCTGCATTGTGGAATGAATTAAGGGCCGAGTTATGTGGAAGGGAGTCTTCCTCAGGTGGATCCGATTCAATAACCTGTGCTATCACAGAAATAGAAGGCGGAACTAGTCATAATGTCACTCCGCAGCGATGCAGAGCAACAATAGATATCAGAATACCTACGAAAACTACTTGTGATGAAATTCTGGCTAGAGTAGATTCTGTGGTACACAAAGTATCCAAATCTAACGGAAGTGTTATAAAATACAGGACTGAAGATCGGACTGAGCCTTTTGAGGCTGAATTTAGATCGGTGCTAGTCCGGGCACTCTCCTTGTCAATCATGGACATATGCAAGGTAAGACCTTTACTAATTCGCAAGACCGGTACTGGAGATATGAACATTCTAGGAAATGCCATTAAAATGCCTGCTGTTACGTACGGCCCGGGCGACCCTCATTCATCCCACACTACTAATGAAAGAATTAGAATTCAAGAATACATTTCAAGCATCGAAATTTATACTAGGGCGTTATTCCACATCTCAAGGATACATCACTTAAAGAAAGATTTGCGTCAGGGAATAAAATAATTCGTAGTGAAAGGATAGACTATAATGTTATGGTTAATCGGACTCGGAATAGAAGGTCTTGGTGGGATGAGTACGAAGGGCCGTGAAATCTTAAGAAGATGCAACATCATCCACATAGAGAGATTCACAGGATATTTGTCAGATACAGATCTAAATGAAATAAAACTCTACTGTAAGCGTGAAGAAAATGTGGTGAACATTGTAGGAAGATTGTTTGTAGAAGATGGGCGGGAGATACTTGAACAGGCTGTAAGCAATGATGTGGCTATGGTAGTATATGGCGACGTGTTCATCGCCACTACATACATCGAGTTATTCATCCGAGCCACAAAAAGACGCATTAAGGTTGAGGTGATCCATTCCGCCTCCGGCATCACATCTCTAATTGGCGAGAGCGGGTTACAAATTTACAAGTTCGGCAGGTCCTCAACCATAATGTCCGAACCTCAGTCAGCTATCAGTGTTTACAATACCTTGCTAGATAACTTATTGTCGGGTAATCATACCCTAATATTGACTGAATATAACGAGACAAAGGAAAACATTTCCCCTTTCTTTTTAGATCCCAAAAAAGCTATGAGAATGTTATTGGACGTCGAAAAGGATCAAAGAAGTAGAGCATTCACTGAAGAGACCTATGTACTTGTTGCATCAAGGATTGGAAAAGCAGATAGAAAGATCATTTCAGGTCAAATTCGATCGCTTCTGGAAATAAATTATGGAACTGGCCCTCATTCCATAATAGTGCCTGGGCGGCTTCACTTCGTAGAAAAGGAAGCGATTACCTATATAACTTCAGTGTTAAATGAGCCAAATGATAACTCTAAGCATGTAACCAGGATCTCCACTAGAATGGTAGAAAAGTACGTTCCATCTGTCAGAAAGGCAGTAAATGAGCTAAGAAAACGACTACCCACAGGTTCACCACAATACGAGGGAATTAGCGCAGTACTTGACAATGCGGAATACTATGTTCAAGATGCTGAGAAATTTCTAAATCAGGGAAAAAATGAATTGGCAGTGTTAAGCGTAGGTTATGCTGAGGGTCTACTTGATGCGATTTCCTTCCAGAGGGGATTGGATCCGTGGTAGCATAAGGTGACTCATAAGCTAGGCTTGTCCAAAAAGGAAAAGTTTCAGGAGGTTTTGTAAAAAAGTATGGCCATTGCAGCTTGAAATGGTTTTAGTAGTAGCACGACTTACATATCTCCTAATCCGATGAATGGACCTCCAATGCGTAGCTCTGCCACCAAATCAGACCAAATCCCCGATGAATTGGAGCGCTTCGTTAGGCGCGATACCTACGCTCTTCTAATTAAAGGAAAGGCGGGTACGGGCAAAACGACTCTTTCATTGACTATCCTCAAAACCTTAGGTCAAGCAAGCAATTTTTTCTATATTTCCACAAGAGTATCTCCTAGACAGCTCTTCACATACTACCCATGGTTGGAACATTTTGTTCAAACAATAAAACCTCAACCAACCTCAGACAATGAAGAACAGGTTTACAGGATGTCAATGTTTGAAGATGCACGCCTTGATGAACCTGAATCGTTGTTTGAGCGCATAACCAACGAGTTAATGGATGTCAGGGCACCAACTATAATTATCGATAGTTGGGATGCTATAGCTTCATTTATGGATAAGGAGGCTAGGCTAAATAATGAACGGGTCCTCCAAACATGGCGTGAAAGAGCAGGCGCTAAACTAATCTTCATAAGTGAGGATCTGTCGCATAGTACGCTTGACTTTTTAGTTGATGGTATCGTCGAATTGGATCAAACTATCTACGATTCATGCAGATTGCGACAGATAAAGATGATTAAACTAAGAGGAGTGAAGATATTAAACCAGGTGTATTATTTTTCACTTAATAATAGTATCTTTGCCAGCTTTCAAAATTACACGCCTTCTGAATACGTTCTTAATCGGTTTGTTCAACAAGATGACTTACCTAAGCGAAAGGATATTTCTTTGAAGCCTTACTCTATTAGAGGAGTTGGACGAATACGAACTGGATATCCCGAATTGGATGATGTGTTGAAGGGCGGACTACCCAGAAAGGGGATTGTGACCCTCAGATTTGATCCCACTATCCATATAATTGCGATAACAGCTTTCCTTGCAAAAATAATATCTAACTTTATAAAAAGAAATAATCCAGTCCTTCTCGAACCAATTAGCCAAACCACTCCGCAGACGATCATGACGATTCTAAGATCCTATTTGGGATACTTCCCCAACAACAGTATTTTCAGTGGATTATGGTCTGACATGAAAGACTCAGGTATCAAGCAGCAGATAGATCCTACTCAGTACTCCCATCTAAAGAACTCTCAAATTAGCATACTTGAGAAGAGTATAGAAATAGCTCGAAAGAAATATCCAGAATCCCTGATGTTAAGTATCTTCAATTGGGAACATTTGAAATCACTTGAAGACGAACTCAGGCAAAGTCAGACATGCCTTCTTTCGTTCCTGAATGAGAAAACAGATCTTTCGATTTTTGTGAGGACTACGGGAGAAGCGGTTTATCCCTCTGTTGAATCTCATGCAAATCTGAAACTCGAGATCAACCTGATTAACGGTTCCTTGTTCTTAAGGCCTATTTCACCGGTAGGACCTTTCTTCGGACTGACTCCGTACAAGATAGATGGGATTCCACGAATAGGTCTTCGGGCTTTGGTGTAGAAGTCATTTCGAACGGCACCTGCTTTCCGAATTAGTGTAATGGGCTGGTAACATTCATTCCGAGCGGCTCTTCTCACGGTACATTAAGTAACTTAGAATCATACTGAAAAATCTCCCGTTGGACATCTTTTTCAATGCAATAGTTAGTTATGCTTAATTGCCTGACATGGAACTTGAACGGAATTGATGGCGATAACCAGCCCACGGATGGGAATGGGCTTAAAATTTGACGGTTAAATTTTACCTTCAATTCGCGAGCTAGTGCTCGAGTTTAGTTGTCACAAAATATGATGCAACTAAAGGAAACGGTGACTCTGTAACATTCCCAAGAATATCAGCAATATATTTATTGGTCAGTTGGCCAGACGGTTCAATACGCAATTGGTGATAGGTCTAGAAGAACTAGATGAGGATCTTCCTCTATCTGATTTCTATACCGTACTAGATGCCAGCACCAGGGTTCTGAAAAATCAAAAGGAAAGTGGACAAATTTCTGGAGGCAAAGTACGCGGATCGTTGGTCCAATTAGAGATACCTGAAAGGTTAGTAGTGATTGGTGACATTCATGGCGACTACAGTGCACTAAACTCTATCCTATCCAAGATAAAATACGAACAATATTTATCAGAGGATCATAATAAACTCGTTTTCTTAGGCGATTATATTGATAGAGGTCGAATGTCTCCAGAAGTCCTATATGCGATATGCTTTCTTAAGGCCAGATATCCTCAGTCAGTGGTCTTGATGCGTGGAAATCATGAAGCCCCAGAAGAGTTCCCATTTCCTTCTCATGATTTTCCGTATAGAATCATAGATTTATTTGGGCGAGATCAACTGACGAATTTATATTTTCGAAAGATTTTACCGTTTTTTCATTACCTTTACCTATCTGTAGTGATCAAGAACTGTTTTGTTATTGTACATGGTGGTTTACCTGCCCAACTTCCGCATGACGGACCAGAAGCACTAAAGACATTGTCTAACGCCCAAGCCGACTACACGACGGGCGGAGCAATGGAACAAATACTCTGGAATGATCCACGAGATTCAATCACGGATAACGGGGATTCTGAACGATCGAGAAGAGGAATTGGTAAGCATTTCGGTCAATCAGTAAGCAATACATGGCTAAAAATACTTGATGCCAAAGTGATCTTGAGGGGCCATGAACCTTGTGAAGGATATAAAATCGATCATCAAGGGCTAGTCTTTACAATTTTCACCTGCAAAGAGTCATATCCGATGGCGAAGGCAGCCTATTTGGACATTGAATCTGACAGAATGATTTATTTAAAAAGCGGTTACGATCTCCGGCAATACATGAAAGATGCATGAGTTTATTATCTAAATACGAAGTGTTCCTTTTATTTCCTTACAGCGCTTCCTCAGAGACACAGTTGATATATCTGCGACTTGGCATATTTCAACCTGACGGAGAAATTCATTGCAATTCTGTGAAGCAAGATAAATAACTGCTCCTGCGAGTGCTCTAGGATTCTTACCTATCGATATCCGATTCTCTTGAACGTCTGAATAGATCCGCAAGGCCTCTCTCTTTGTCCTTTCGGAGAGACTAAGTCTATTTGCGATAAGGGTGACGTAATCAGGACCATGTAAAACTGGCACTTGCAGTGACAACTCCTTTAATATGAGTTTGTAATGCGTCATGACGTCCTTTGTAGGAAGATTGCAAACTGTTGCAATATCCGATATAGTTTTAGGTGTAGCTGTTTCTCGACATGCCGCGTACAGCGCCGCCCCTACGAGCCCAAGTGTGGATCTTCCCTTTGCAAGCTTTTTTACAGCGGCTTTTCTATATATGTATGCTGCACTTTCGATAACTGCTTGGCTTAGGTAGAGTTTATCACCAAAATTATTCAAGAACTTTAGGGCTTTTTCAAGGTTTCTAGAAATAGAGTCGTTTAGCTGAGATCTATTATTCCATGTCCTTAGCCTTTGCATTTTCACCTTTTGCGAGGGCTCTAGTGCTTTACCTCGCGCATCCGTATCACCAATCCCAATCAAGGTGGATAAGCCTTTATGATGCACTGCAAGAGATTCAGGCATGCCCGTCCTTGACCTGTCGCTATAGCCCGTTCTTGATGGAAAACTTCCCGCATGCTCGGAACTCAATAGCTCATCAGCAACGACACATCCACATGAGCTACAAACAAACTCGTTTGATATCATATCAAAGATGACTGTGTAACTTTGGCATTGAATGCAAAAGGCCGCATCCGTATTGCCATTTAGCTTACTTTCAGGCGGCACCAAGTGTTACAGGCTCCACCCGAAAAAAAGCTCCAACGCTTTTTATCCATACTTTTTCTAGAAATCAGAAATCTCTAGTCGACCAGATATTCTACTATTATTCTCTCGTCAGATGCTTGTAGGACTTAGGAATTCGAACTAATTCTCTAGTCATACCCATTCTATAAAACTTGATCAACTTAATTCTAGAAAAGATGTACTCTTATTGCTTATGGATTTAGATGAGATACAGACTTGCAAGAGACGCTCTTAGCTGGATTGTTAACCTTTCTATGGTTAGTGAATATCCCAATTGCCGTCCTTGCTGTCTGGAGATTTATCTCAAATAGAAATGTGTTTATAACCTCTGATCTTAGGAGGATAAGAAATGATCCGAAGATTATATTTCAGATTACTACAAGATCTGCGACTAGAACGCCGGTTGTCAAGAGAGGAATACGATCAATAATTGAATCATGTAGGAAGGTAGAATATGATAAATTTAAGATATCAGTCATAACTGATGACCTCGCAGATAATTTAGAACTTGATGAATTCGGTTGTGAGGTGGTGGTCATTCCGAAATCGTATAGAACAGCTGCTATTAAGAAGGGGAGAGCGCTGCAATATGCGATCCACTATAGAAAAAGCGGAAATGAAAACAATAAGCAAATCTGGATTTACCACATGGATGATGAAAGCTTTGTAACATCTCAAACAATTTTATCCCTTTTGAAGTTCATACGAGATGGAAAGGGAATAGCCTCTGAGGGACCTATCTTTTATCCTCTCAAATTTGAAAACGCCAATGTACTAACTGCATTGGCTGAATCAATTCGTCCCTTTACATGTTATGATTGTGTATCTCAAATGACAAACAAAGTTGTTATCAAAACTCCACCATTACATATGCATGGTAGTAACCTCCTCGTACGATCGGATGTGGAGGACAGCATCGGGTGGAATTTTGGTCCCACCCTAGCCGAAGATCAGTTGTTTGGTTATCTGGTATATGAGAAATACGGTTCAAATTCTATGGGTTGGCATGGTGGGGTATTACTTGAACAACCTCCCCTTAATATTAAGGATCATTTTATGCAGCGTAGAAGATGGGTTCTAGGGAGTCTTCAAAATGCTGATAAATTTTCGGTTATTCACAGAGTGAAGCTATCATATAAGCTCATGACTTATTTCTTAGGTTTTGCTGCTGGGCTCCTATCCACAATTGTCTCTATCTATGTAAATCTGCCGATCATATTATCATTTCTTGCCTCCGCTGGTACCAATAATGGCAGTGGCGTAGCCAGTAACAATATCATAAATTCACTTATGGATAATTTTAACCTGGCAATTCAACAGTTCTATTCCAATTCTGCATTACATCACTGGACTACCTCAGGGCCAATAGAATTCATTACAGGCTTGCTCCTCTTATTCTCATCACTTATTTGGTTGTTCTCTTACCAATTTGGATTATCCCAGAATCTTCGATTTAGCCAGATTTCGCTTTCGAAAAAAATTCTCTTTCATTTTCAAACTTTATTTTTATGCCCAATTATAGGTCTTGTAGAGACATTTCCAGCTTTTTATTCTATTTTAGAATATACATTTAGAAAGAATCGAAA
Source organism: Nitrososphaeraceae archaeon (assembly GCA_035641095.1). Classification (GTDB taxonomy): domain Archaea; phylum Thermoproteota; class Nitrososphaeria; order Nitrososphaerales; family Nitrososphaeraceae; genus TH5896. Next base: position 773 of record DASQUV010000003.1, on the reverse strand, counting down.
TGAAGGACCACCGGTTTACGACTTCTATGTTATCAAGAAATAAGTTCTGTATAGAGCAGCCTCTAAATGACAAGGACATAAATTGCTAGTATTTATCTACAAGGATATATTTTCGGGTGTGTTTGAATCAACTTATAAAATTCAGTTAGGTAAATAGATCCTCTAGGCTAAATACTTAGTCCACTTCTGCTCAACAGTCAAGGTTGATTGTAAGAGAAAAAATTTGCAATATTATAAAAGAAATTTTTAATGAACACAGTATATCATTGATTGAAAAATATTTTGGTAAAGGTTCTGTTGATTTGAACCCAATTTAGAACTTGTGGAAACATGATTTAATTGATAATTGTTAAAAAAAACCTCCTAGTTGAATCTTTTGGTTCAAAAGGAGCGATACCTTCTAATGCAGGAAGTAACGATTAGAAATTCGTAACTATTTGACGATAACGATAACAGAGGAAATATTGAGGAACAAATTCCCTCAGTAATCCCATTTCCATAATTCGGCGCAAAGTTAGTTTCCCACAGCAAAACAGTTTTGCGCACAAAGAATTCATATTATACGATCGAAAACTGTTACCGTCCGTCGACTTGCCAAACCTAATGAGTTTTAACGAACAATTCCTCCATTATGTAATACCTGCATACCTTTTGGAGTTGTTTTAAACGTCCTCTCTCCCTCTAAGTATTCAATAAGATCACACCGAAGTAGATCAACTAGGTATTCTTTTAGGATGTTGTACGAGAGATATGCCTTGAACTGAATCTCAGTT
>DASQUV010000002.1:0-2935 GCA_035641095.1 Nitrososphaeraceae archaeon | reverse complement strand
GCACCTATTAGTGCATGCCACGCAAATGACCATGCTTGTTTTATTCCAACGATTAGCGACGGTGTAGCTGCAGGAATCATAACATATCTGAATAGAGAGAACCCTTTGGCACCCATATTTTTTGCAGCGCGAATATAAATGGGGGATATGTTTCTTATACCTCCATATGTAGACATCATTACCGAGAAGACAGAGCTCATAATTACGACGAAAAGTATTCCAGCATCGTTGAGTCCTATTAGTAGTATAGCAAATGGTACCCATGCTACGCTTGGAAATGATTGTAATCCAACAGCAAAAGAGCTCATAGTCTTACCGAAGCCGGGGAATTTTACCATAGCCAAACCCACGGAAACACCGATAATGATTGACAGAGTAAAACCAATGACAAGGCGGTACATTGTTACTCCAATACTGACAATCAAGGTCAAATCCTCGACCAGGTCGACAAACGATTTTGCAACCATGGCTGGAGATGGCAATGACACCTCAGGCCATATTCCTAGCATGAACACGAGTTGCCATATTCCTATAAAGGCTGCAATAAATAGGGTTACATTGGCAAGATCCTCAATATCTAATCTAGCCTTTTTTTTTAGCTTGATCGATGATGGACCTAAAGTAATAGCCAAGCTTATTTCGCCTTTTCCTCCAGATTCCCTCTTTTGCATTTTGTTGGGTAACTTGAAACAACTCTAAGTCAGGATATATATAATTGCCTTCAAATGTGACGAATTGAATAGTTCCACGAACTTATTGCATATACTTGGTTCAATCTGACTCATCTACACCCCATGGCCTCAATTGTGCTCTCAAACAGATGAGAATATTTTCAGTCCCAGGATAATACCAGACTCCTCCCGCCCATAGTATTATTACTATTCGAATTCATAATATCACAGAAATATCTTGGAATTGGACATATCCTAACATTCGAAAGCTGATCTTGATTAACGTATTTTAGTGGTTTAGAACAATTCAAACAAATAATATTGGCTGTCCTAGCTTGTCTAAATGTACCACTAATATTGGAGAGACAGAATGTTTCAAGGAGGATTTGATAGGTAATTTTGAGGGTAAGGACCAAATTCGCACTATCTGGCATAATCATCCTTGTAGTTGCCTTTAGTTCGCAATTCAATTCAGATTTCCTTTTAAACCTGTCTACCTCCCTAATGGGTGGGTCACAACAGGGTGATAATGAAGGCTTCGAAGAGGGAGCAGTCCAGAAGTCAGATTCCAGTTCGAATGTATTGCGCTTGGGCTACTTTCCTAATCTAAATCATGCCCAAGTAATAATTGGGTTAGCAAATGGGCACTTTCAAAAGGCACTTTCAGAAAACAACACCAATGGCAGTGAAGAAGGGCACAAGGGTACTAGTATAAAGGAATACGTATTTAGCGCTGGTCCTTCGGCTATAGAAGCATTATATGCAGGTCAAATCGATGTAGCATACGTTGGACCCAATCCTGCGATAAACGGTTACCTAGCATCTAATGGTGAGGGAATTAGGATAATTTCTGGTTCTGCGAGTGGAGGGGCCGTATTTGTCGTGAGAAACGACTCTGAAATTAACTCTGTACAAGATTTAGGAGGAAAAAAGTTTGCTTCTCCTCAATTAGGGAATACACAGGATGTAGCATTAAGAAAATATCTGATTCAGAACGGCTATGAGACAGTCGAGAACGGTGGCAATATAACAGTGGTTCCAGTAAAGCCATCAGACATTCTCACGTTGATGCTGAAAAAAGAAATCGACGGCGCATGGGTTCCTGAACCATGGGGAGCGCGCCTGATCAAAGAATCAGGCGGCAAGATATTTCTAGATGAGAGGGATCTATGGCCGCCGGATGGCAAATTCGTAACCACGAACATGATTGTTAGGACTGATTATCTGAAAAATAACCCCGGGATAATAGAAAAGCTGCTCGATGCGCATATCGATGAGACAATATGGATAAATGATACCCTAAAGGACCTGCAACAAGCCAATGTCAGTGAAGCTTCTGCAAATGTGGAAAACGAAACACATGATAATTTTGACAATGATGGCGTCGAGGGGTTCATACAAGCTTTTAATAAGGGACTCGAGCGCATAGCTGGCAATACCATACCTGCAGACGAATTGAGGGACGCGCTAGTAAGTCTCGAATTTACCTACGATCCGATTGAACGATCGCTTGTTAGAATGGCGGATGACGCCTATGAACTAGGTTTGATAGGAAGAGGAAATGAACCTGATTTGACGAATATATATGATCTCGAATTGTTAAATGAAGTACTCCAAGAGAAGAAACTCCCTGCTGATATTTTATAAGGAGTTGCTTGGCGATTTGAAGACAGTTAATCTCTTTTGGGGTGGGGCTAGAAAAGATGCTTGCCGAGGAAGCATCTTTGACTGAGGACGCCGAGTTTGAAGGGCGACTAGTTATTCAATTTTGAATTTGAAGCTGATCTTGCCTCTCTTGAAGTTCGTCGAATCAGCGGATAAGGGCTCAATATCTAGGGTGCGCAACCAAAGAGCATCATTCATTCTATCCAGACGAAGATATAGAGAATAATAACAATAGCAGACTTGTTCCTATAAATCGCTATGGGACGGCGTGTAAAAATACGGCATCAGGACATGACCGATCGATGGCAAAAAAACTTCTCCGCCGACAATTTAACTATCCCTTGCTAAATATCTAACCGATTGTTGAATCATTTAATATAAACCTGCATCAACTGTCGTGAAGTTTCTAGCTCGACACCGTTCATACTAATAATTCTCTGTTGACGACTGTAAGAGGAGCCTCGCCGCGTGACACCCTTTCAATATTTATCGAAATTATCCTAGTAATGGTCTCAATAGCTTCTGCAGTCCAGCCAGCAATATGCGGAGTAAGTAAGAAATTCTCAAGTGAAAGAATTTTGTCATTCGGATCGGGAGGT
>DASQUV010000001.1:0-3269 GCA_035641095.1 Nitrososphaeraceae archaeon | reverse complement strand
ATGAATATTCTGAATCCTATTTATTATGTCTACATTACGAACTATTAGTGGTTGGTGCAATACTTTAAGAGAAGATACAGGGGTATTATTTTCATTCTCATTTGTGTCTGTCACTATTGAGTGTAGAAAATGCTTAGATCGACGAAAAATAAGCTCCATATTGCAATGTAGGTATATACAAGTGGACTAACTTAAATCAATTTGTGTTTACATAATCATGGTCCTCTTATACATTTCTCGTACGCAGCAAATACCTTTTATGAAATAATGTTTTTCTATCCTATCTAGTTCATAGTAATGCATCCTTACCCTAACTGCAAAGATTATTACGACTTGCTAAATCAGTGGATCTGACTCTGAATTAGAAACTGTAGAGTAATTTCTAGTCTCCTTAAAACTACTCGTTTACTGACAAATATTAAGTAACGCCATAGTTATTTCTCTTTCGACTGATGTATTCAATCAAAATCTGGTGAACAATTAATCTTCAGCATTTATTGAGACATTTCTAACTAATGGTAATGACGGTTAGTAGGAGTATTAAGCGTACTAGAGTAATGGCAAGGAATTGCCACATAGCAAAGTAGATCATAGATCATCTTGGCTGGCTGTATAGAGATTCACAGAATATGTATTATTGCTCAATAAGATAATATTCGCATATATCGCATAAAAAAATTAAAAATCATGATTTAGATTAACTGATTCTAAATAGAATTGAACATTGCACCAGCCGAGGCTAATTCATCTGATCTGCAAACCTTAAAAAAGGAGGAAGCCCATTACGCAATTAAATGTCAGCTGCGACTGAAGTTCGATGTCCACAATGCAATAGTCTTTACGTTGCACCAAGTCCCGAAAATAAGGATCGCCTAGAGTGCAAGGAATGCGGCACGCTATTCTGATAGGCTATTCTGATAGGGTTAATTGCTAACTGACAAGTTCTCAGTTAGCCGTCTCACGACTAATTATATGTGCATTGTAGTACCAGCCTTTTAATTAGTGTTCGAGGCTTCCAATAGTAACTTCATAACACCCTCTGACTTCAGATCTCGTAGGCTCTTTCTTGAAGTAATTGGGTTCGCTGTTCGATAAACTATTGTCCACAGCCTCTTCAATACAATCGTAAAACAATGGAAGTGCATTATTTAAGTTGGAATTTCCTGTGTTGATTGGGATGAGTGGTACTGCCTCACCAAAAGCAATCCCTATTGCTGTTGTCTGAGAAAGTGCAAATGCACCAAATACCACTAGGACAGAAAAAATACCTGTCACCTTGGTCATATGGAATAGTTTTGATTCATTCATACCTATTGACTTCCAAATAATTGTCAGATGGATTTAAGTGAGTTAGGATAGAATACACTTAACATTACTTCTGCGGAAATAATGAATGATATATCACTTTGCCCAACAACTATTATTCGTTTCAAGTATGCCGCCAGTGATATTCTAAGACCCACGCCTGTGACCCAGTTACTCTAATTAGTAAGAAAGATCGGGGGACCAGAATGGCTAGAACATGTTTAGTCATCCTATCTTCCCATGCAAGTTATTGCAATGTTGTGTGCTTTACTTTTATGGATAAAAGGTAATCCCGGAACATGGATATCCCGCTAAGAGTTAGGACGGCCAGAGGGTTAAAGGCATAGGAAGGAATGCTCTGGTCGCCCATACCTATCATGCAGTCCGATTGTCACTTACTATTCAGTCATGAAGTATAAAGGAAACCCTGAACTTGGGTCTTTTTTCATGCGGCTCACGGATCTCATTATATAATCGCTTCGTGTAATTGTTCTGTGGTTAGAAAGTTGCATCAATATTATTACTATATTATAGCTGCAATACTAATAGGAGGTATCATCTTGTACTTTTACTATAGTTATATAAATAGACCAATGTTCGCGCTAGAATTAGATCCAACCAAGGATACCACAGATATCTCTGGAACGCTGTATAGAATTAGACTTACAAATATAGGCCAAAATGAAGTGACCGGCATACTAGTGAATTTAGGAGAAGGAGACATTCAGAATTTATCATCACTCCAGCCAGGTCAATCATATTTTTTTTATCCCAAGCCGGAGACTAGTCCTGCTATGATTAGCGTTATCACAAACGAAGGATTACATATTCAAGGAGATTACAGATCTCCAACAAAGGTGTTAGGATTACCTGGAGCAGGTAGATAACTAGTTTAAATTCACATCTCATTTGACTGTAAGTGGATTCATTATCTGTCTACCACCATGAGAACAGGAACAAATCCTATATGAAGATTGTAGCCCGGGCCTAACAGTTGTAGATTGTGGCATAAGTTGTTGTACTCTATCAAAGTCTTCAATCCCAAGTAGTCAGTGATCCTCGCACTGATGACGCTGCAGATGCAAGGAGAATAACATATGTTATCCGCTAATTTGTTATTGCAACTGCTATCGCAAGTGACCTAGTGTGTGAAATTGATATTCTTACTGATTCGGCATTCTTCCTTTTCCGATGAATCACGGCAGTGGGTTTCCCGTATTGTCTATGAATAATTTCTACGTCAATCATTTTTGTGGGTTTGTTCAAACATTTGATTATTGATTCCTTTGCAGCAAATATTCCAGCAAGATGAGGATACGGGTCAGAAAATTTGCCACAATAGATTATTTCAGATTTTGTGAAGACCGAATGGTAGAATCCAGTGTTTCTGTCATTTAGTGGCTTGTCCCGAAATTGTTTGACTTCTATTATGTCCGTTCCGATATTCAAACCTTCAATAGTCACATGAGATTGCGGTCAACATATTATGAATGCTGCATACAACATACTTTCGAGGTATGTAGTCTGTATTTTAGTCAAGTTTCGAATCACACTAGCTCTTACTGCTTACCTCATACGTTTTCCATAAGGCTTGTATCATCGTATCTGCATGTATGTGTCTTCCTGGCATGATTATGACAGAAGTGCTAATGGTACAATTGTTTCCCACGAGAGCTCCAAAGCGGTCTATCCCAGTATCTATTGATTTGCCTTTCTCAATTTCGTATGATATTTTTTGCTTAGTGGACAAAACATTCACAGTTGCCGCATAAGCTCCGAACCATACATTCTCCCCTATAATGCTATCAAGTATTATATTTTGATGTGATATTTTGTCACTACCTAACAGATAGGACCTAGCGATTTCACAGTTGAATCCTATCCTTGTTTTATCACCTAACATGCAGTTTCTAATAAGAGAGCTCATCCCGATGAAACTACCCTTGCTAATGTATGTGGGTCCT